>NZ_JBSGAI010000030.1:0-132802 GCF_053600695.1 Amycolatopsis sp. NPDC005003
GTCCGCTCCCGGCAGACGCCCCGGGAGCGGACGCGCCACTGCCCCAGGTGGCCAGGTGAAGGTCACGGTCGTCGCCGGAAGGTGCCCCGCCGACGACCGCCCCACCGCAGACGGCCTGGTAGTGGTTGCGGACCCGTCGCCGGAAGGCGCCCCGCCGACGGGCCGTACCGCGACCGCGGGCAGCCGCCTCCCGACCCTGGGCGGTTGGCTGCCCGCACCGGCCGTCGTGACGGCTCTGCTCAGCGACCGCCAGCAGGAGAAGCGGGCGTACTGCCCAAGAAGGGCAGCACTTCCTTGCCATCGAGGAGCGAAGCGAGAGAAAGGAGAATTCCCGCGCCGCCGGTCTTGACGTCCATCGAGAGGCGCAGCAGCCGGTTGCCCGGAAACGCGAGCCCGCCCTTGTACGGAACCGCGTAGCAGGCCAGCCACGCCAGGTGCCGGTCGATCGCCGCCATCCGGCTCGGCTCATCCAGGTCCGGGTTCGCGGCCAGCGCGACCGCGAGCCCGCAGCGGCCGTTGAGCAGGCCCGGGTGGACGACGAACTCGCCGAGGCACGACTCACGCAAAGCCCGCAGGCTGTCGCTGGTCTCCGCGTCCGGGCAGTGTCGGGCCAGTTGCTCGGCGACCAGGAGGATCCCGGCACTGCCGACGCCGGCGTACGGCAACGTCCGGGCCACACCATCGCGGACCTGCAGCGAGCCGTCGTCGGCTTCGATGCATTCCTCGAGGTCGCGGCACAGCGCCTGATCGGCGAAGGAGAGCCAAGCCTGCTCGCCGGTGCGCTCGAAGAGCCGCAGGAACAACAGCGCGGGCCCGGCCCAGCCGGAGAGCAAGCCGGCGCGGGCCGAGTTCCCCGGCGGCGCCGCTGTCTCCAGGGCCTCGGCCAGCCGAACGGCGGTGTTCAGCGCCTGGCGACCGAACTCGTTGTCCTGGCGGACCGTCGCGAAGTGCAACATGGTCAGCCCGATGCCGGCCAGGCCGCGCTCCAGCGAGTGGTCGGTCGTCTGCTCCACGAGCCGTGCGGACGACGCCAGCAGCTTGCCGGCCTGGTCGTGGTACCCGAAGCCCTCCAGCACGTAGGCGATGCCGGAGCTGCCGTCGTAGAAGCCGGGCCGGGTCGGCGGCTCCCGGCGGACTGCTTCGATCAGCCAGCGTTCGTGCTCGGGGAAGCGGCCGGCCCCGGCGACGTCGAGAGCGTGCAGCACGCCGGCGGCGCCGACGCCGAAACAGGCACCGCCGACACGGAACTGTTCGATGTCGCCGGGGAACAGCCGATCGTGGCGGCCCGGGGTGGCACTGGCGAGGATCGCCTCGGCGATCTGCTTGCGAACCAATGGCCAGTCCGGTTTGTCTTGGTCAAGCTCCGTGTGGACCGGTGCCGCCTCCGGGGAGACCCCACGCGGGGTCAGCACTGCGACTGCGTCGTCAACGTATCCCTCGGGCAGCGCAAAGCGGCGTTCGACGAAGTCGGCGAGACGACGCAGCTTCGCCGAAGCGAGTTCGGCCAGCGGCAACAGCGGGAGGAACAGCCAAAGCCGCAATGCCGCGAGTGCGTGCTCGTCGACTGCGAAGCCGCTGCGGTCGGCCGGAGCGCGGAAGCCGGGTGTGCCCGGCGCCAGGCGATCAGTGACCTCGGCGTCGAACGCCGTCCCGAAGTCGGTGAGAGAAATGCGGTCGTCGTGGTCCTCGTCGATCCATATGTTCAGTGGATGCAGGTCGCCCAGGACGATGCCGCGGGCGTGGACTTCCGCGATGACCTTCTCCACGCTCGCGACGATGTCCAGCGCGCGTCGCGCGTATGCGGCGAGCTCGGCGGTCGACGCGTTGCGCCTGGTCAGGGGGTAGTTGTGGGTCAGCCAGCCGGCTAACGAGGTACCCGGCAGGTACTCCGTGGCCTGGTAGTGACGTTCCGCGACCGTGAACCGCTCGACGATCCGCGGCACACCCGGGATGCCAACGAGGCGTTCAAGCGCTTCGTGCTCTCGGCGCAGGCGCTCGACGGCGTCGAGCCGCGCCTCGTCGAAGCCCGCGTGCGGGCGCGCCTCCGTGAGGACGACCTGTTCGCCGCCCGTCTTGGGGGTGGCGAGGTAGCTGCCACCGCCGTTCGCGACCCGTAGTGGCATCAACAGCCGGTACGGGACTGAGGCGCTCGCTTTGCGCGCGGAGACGTTGCTGCTTTGCAGACACGCCGGAAGCTTGACCCAGTCGGGCACGGAGAACGTCAGTTCACGCTTCTCGGGCACGAGCCGACCGTCCGGCTTGCGAACTGCCGGTACGCGGTCGCCGTTGAGCTCCACCCACTGTTCGGCGAATCCGCCGTAACGCACGTAGATGGGTCCGTCGCCGTACCGCAAGGCGCTTGAAATTTCCGGGCCACGCTCGCTCTTCAGCCGGGCCGACAGGTCTGTGAGTACTCGCTCGAGTTCGTTGTTGTCGGCCGGATAAATGGTCGCCAGCTCGACCCCGTCGGCACAGGACGCATATTTCGAATTCCGGGCGAGCAAGCTCAGCAGCGAGCGTAGGTGCTTGTAGGCGACCACGTGCTCGGTACAGGACTGGTGAACCTGCGCGAGCACCCGGGTCGCATTGTCGAGACCAGCGGTCACGTGGATCTGCCAGCCCTGAGCGGGAAAAACTCGCCCCGCCGGCTGTGTCGCGCGCCATACTCCGCGGTCGGTTGCCGTCCAGCCGGCGCTCGGTGCGGGGAGCGCCGCGGTGAAATCCTCGACCGGCGCATCGTTTCCCGCGTGTTCGTCGTAGAACAACGGGTCGGCGAAGCAAAAAGCTTCGTAGCGCAGGTCCATCCGTGATACCCCTCCGTGCGAGTCCCGAGCATCACAGCCCCCGGGACGAGGAATATTCCCCCATGCCGGACAGCTCTGGGCCAATCCGCCAACCCGGCGGTTCAGCTGGGCTATCCGAGGTAGGCGAAAAGAACCGCTACCGACCAGTAGAGGAACACAGGGTGATTTTGTCCAGTCGAACGACCACACCATAGTGGTGTAACATGAAGATCTTTTCGGCATTTCCGCAGGTCGAGCAGCGGATCGCGCCGAATTATCCCATCGAATTGACGCGACGCCATCAAGCTTGCCCAGTGATCAACTTTCTCGATGCGCGCCATTCCTGTAGCGCACGTTGCCCGGAGAGCCGATCACGGTCGTGGCCTGCGCCACGCCCGCGCCACCTCGGCGGACGGGCCCGCCGGTACCACGGAGTAAGTTGACGGCCGGTGGACCGGAAGGAGGAACGGGTGATCTTCGGATTCGCCGTGACGGTCGCCGTGGCTGCCACGGCCGTCGCGCTCTGGAGCTTCGTCCAGTCGGCTCGGAACCGGCTTCCGGACAACCCGCTCCTGATCGCGCTCGCGGCCATCGAACTGCTGCTGGTCGCGCAGCTGGTGATCGGGATCGTGCTGCTCGTCGGCGGGGACCGGCCCGGCAGCCTGGCGACCTACCTGGCCTACCTGATCGGCAGCCTGGTCGTCCTGCCCGTCGGCGCCGCCTGGGCGCTGGCCGAGCGGAGCCGGTCGAGCACCGCCGTGCTCGGCATCGCCTGCCTGGCCATCCCCGTGATGGTGCTGCGACTGAACGAGGTGTGGAGTGGAGCAACAGCGTAGGACGGCCGGCGGCCCCGGCCGGGTGCTCGTCGCCGTGTACGCGATCTTCGCGCTGGCTGCGACGTCGCGAGCCGGCGTCCAGATCGGCACGAAGTTCCACGAAGCCCCGCTCGCCTACCTGCTCTCGGCGTTCGCCGCGGCCGTCTACATCGTCGCGACCGTCGCGCTGGCCCGGCGCGGTGACGGCTGGTGGCACGTGGCCCTCGTCGCCTGCTCGATCGAGCTGCTGGGCGTCCTGACGATCGGCACGCTGAGCCTCGTCGACGCGGCGGCCTTCCGGCACCCGACCGTCTGGTCGGTCTACGGCGAGGGTTACCTCTTCATCCCGCTGGTCCTGCCGGTCATCGGCCTGTACTGGCTGCGCAAGACCGCCCCGGCGAAGATCGCCGCCTGACCGGCACGCCGCCGCGAGTCACGGACAGCGCTAGCGCGCGGCCACCCGGCGCAAGAGCGCGGAACAGTACGGGAACTGCACGTAGCCCACTCCGGGAAATAAATACGGATTCGACCGGCGACTTTCGTCGGTTCCGGACATTCACCGGCAACTCGGACAATCTTCGAGTTCGGTCCCCACCGGCTTTCCCCACGCGGTTCTCCCCTCGCGTGAAAAGGAGTGAGCGTGAAATTCGGCAAGTTCGTCCTGCTGGCCGCGAGCACCGCACTGGCCGTCGTCGGCCTCGGCGGTCCGGCGGCCGCCGACAGCACCCCGCAGGCCCAGCCGTCGATCATCGGCGGCAGCACCGCCACGAGCGGCCCCTGGGCGGCCCGGCTGTTCGTCAACGGCCGGCAGAACTGCACCGCGACGATCATCGCCCCGCAGTACATCCTCACCGCGAAGCACTGCGTCAGCAGCTCCGGCACCTACACGTTCCGCATCGGCAGCCTGGACCAGTCGAGCGGCGGCACGATGGCCACCGGCTCCACCATCACGCGGTACCCGGGCTCCGCCGACCTGGCGATCGTCCGGCTCACCACCTCGGTCAACGCCACCTACTCGCCGCTCGGCAGTGTCGGTGACGTCTCGGTCGGCCAGAACGTCTCGGTCTACGGCTGGGGCGCGACCAGCCAGTGCGGCTCCGAGATCAACTGCCAGTCGCGGTACCTGAAGGTCGCGACCGTGCGGATGAACTCGATCGGCTGCAGCGACTACACCGGCGGCGTCGCGGTGTGCGCGAACCGCGTCAATGGCATCACCGCCGGCGGCGACTCCGGCGGTCCGATGTTCGCCTCCGGCCGCCAGGTCGGCGTCGCGTCGACCAGCGACCGGTCGAACAACACCGCCTACACGAACATCACGCGGTACCGCAGCTGGATTTCGCAGGTGGCGGGCGTCTGATTCCGCCCGGAAGGGGCCCGGCGCATGGCCGGGCCCTTTCCCGCGCGGTCAGGACGTCGAAATGTCGTCGAGCTGTTCCGCGGCCGGCCGCACCGGGTAGAGGTCTCCGCCCGGCTCCACCGGCACCCGCGGCAACGCGGATCGTGCCGGGAGATCGCCCGCGTCGGCCGCCGCGTGCAGGACGTCGAGCGCCGCGTACGGCCGGAAGTCCAGCTCGGGGTACGGCCAGGCGGCCTGCCCTTGCGTGGCTCCCGGGATCAGGAAGTCGGCCGCCGCGAACAGCGTCGCCCCGCTCGGCGCCGTGTAGTGCCACAGGTCGACGCCGACGTGCTGGCCGATCTGCGCGAGGCGGGTCAGCGCGACCAGGTTGAACGCCGAGTAGTGCCAGCTGCGCGTCCGGCTCGTCTCCTGCGGCTGGAGACCGCCGGCCTGGATCTGCGGCGCGATCCGGTTCGGCCCGGCGTCCCGCGCGATGGCCGCCGCCAGGTCACGCTGTCCCGTGCCGAGGGCGAGCGCCGCGACGAGCATGTCGTAGAAGCTGCCGTGGTTGTTCTGGGCCTTGGCTTCGTCGGTCCCGTTCTTGCTGGTGCGCAACCAGTCCAGGAACTGCGTGTACCAGCCGGTCATGCCGGCCTGGTCGGTCTTCGTCCAGCCGGGCGCGCCGGTGGCGAGGATCGCGGTGGCGTCGACGACCTGGCTCAGCGTGTAGGAGAACTCGATGATGCCGATGCCGCGGCCGTCCACCTTGCACGGGATGCCCTGGGCGAAGTTCATGTTCGGGTTCATCTTCGTGGCCGCGTCGAGGAACCACGTGCGCAGGTCGAGCGCCGCGCGCCGGGCGTACCGCGCGTCCCCGGTGTAGTACCAGGCCAAGGCGAGCCGGTAGATCGCGGCGAACGCCTGACCGCGGTAGGCGTGGTCGGTGATCTCGTCGACGATCGGGTTGCGCTGGCCGTCGCGCTGCACGAACGGGCAGCCCCACGGGTTTTCGGCGGTCGGCTGCGTCGTCGGCCACCAGTAGGGCGCCAGGCTCAGGTAGTCGTGTTTGTCCCCGCTGGGCGGGACCTGTTTCTTCGACGTGACGCTCCACGGCCCCGCCGTGAGGTCGGTTTTGGCGGCGGCGAGCAGGTTGGTCAGCGCGGTGTGGGACGTCTTCTCGCCGACCAGCGCGGCGAACTTCGTGCGAAGCAGCTGCTTGCCGTCGAGGACGACGGTCGCCGGTGCGCACACCGGTCCGATGACCGGGACGCTGCAGCCGGTGGGGTGCGACGCGGCCTCGGCCGGCGCGGCGGAAGAAGCGACGAGGCCGAGCGCGGCGAGCGCGGCCACGACGGTGTGGCGGAAAACCATGTCCGCTCCATTCACAAATATGAACATCAAACCTGTGAGTGAATGGAGGGTACGCATGTGAACACAGCCAAGGCAATGCCTGGTCCAGACCTTCTTGTCCGAACCCGTCAGCCGGCGAAGTCGCGGGGCCGGAAGAAGGCGACGAGCCGGGCGGTGCGCAACGCGTCCCAGGGATCCGTGGTCGCGAGCACGGCCGCGGCGCCGGTGGGGAACTTGGCCTGGACGGGCCGGGTCTCCTCGCCGCGCCCGGCGAGGTGCAGGGTCACGTCGCTGACCCCGGGCTCGTGCCCCACCAGCGCGAGCGTGGTGACGTCGGGCGGCGTCCGGCCGGCGGCGGCCAGCAGCTCGGGGACGTCGGCGCCGTAGAGGTCGTCGTCGTACTCGACGGGCGGCCGCGCGGGGAGTTCATCGCTCACCCGCAGCCAGGTTTCCCGGGTGCGACGCGCGGTGGAGCAGACGACCAGCTCGGGAACGTGTCCCTCTTCGGAGAGCCACCGGCCGAGCCTCGGCGCGTCACGGAGACCCCGCGGCGCGAGGGGACGCTCGTGGTCGGGCAGGCCCTCGGACCAGTCCGACTTCGCGTGCCGGACAACGATGAGCCACCTGGTCGCGTCCATGCCCGCCACCCTAACCGCGCAGCTGAGGCGCCGTGCCCGCCGGCGAGCTCAGGCGAGGCGGAAGCTGCCCACGCAGGGGTAGCCGGGAACGCCGGCTTTCGTCGGCTTGCCCGGCCGCGGCTGCCCCAGCAGCCACAGCTGCCCGGTCGCCGCCACGTTCGCGGCCATCGAAACGTCGGCGACGAGCCGGAACCGCGTCTGGCGGCCGTCCGGGTGCAGCGCCCAGCCGGTCAGCCGGGCCACGCCCCGGGTGCGCGGCACGAACGGCGTGTCGAGCGCGACCCGCAGCTCCACCCAGATGTCCTCGGTGATCGGACGGCGGATCCGCAGGGACCCGACGATCATCACGAGTCCCATCATCGCGAGAGCTCCGGTGCCGCCGGCGATGCCGCCCACCGCGGCCGGACCCGCGATGCCGAGGCCATCGAACGGCAGGTTCGGCACCACCGCGAGCGCGGCCGCGCCCAGCACCAGGAACGTCAGTCCGGAACCGACCATCCGCCGGACCTGGAACGCCCGGTGCGCGGCGAGCACCGGATCGAGACGCGGCGGTGTCGGGTGGCGGGAGACGAGCTCCGCGGGCTTTGCACCGGCCGGGGGCGCGTCCTCGATCCGCCCCAGCCGCAACCAGAGCGCGCCGGGCAGGCGGACGAACACCCGCCGGCCGCTCCCGAGCACCCACAGCCGTCGCTGGCCCGCCAGCTGCACCCGCGGCCCGTCGGTGAGGCGGGTCCGCAGCCACCGTCCGTCCGGCAGCCGCACGGACACCCGCGACCGGTTCACGAGCAAGCCGTCCGGGGCG
The DNA here is from genome assembly GCF_053600695.1 of Amycolatopsis sp. NPDC005003. Taxonomy (NCBI): domain Bacteria; kingdom Bacillati; phylum Actinomycetota; class Actinomycetes; order Pseudonocardiales; family Pseudonocardiaceae; genus Amycolatopsis; species Amycolatopsis sp. NPDC005003. The sequence goes on from NZ_JBSGAI010000030.1 coordinate 7,725, forward strand.
ACGTCGAGCGGGCGGTAGGGCTCCGCGGATAGGCGCCGAACCCGCACGTAGAGGCTCAGGACGTAGCCCCACAGCGCCAGCGAACTGCCGAAGGCGACCAAGTAGATGTAGCCCGGCGCGCTCTCCCGCGGTTCGGTCAGCACGAGCACCACACCGAAGGCGACGAGCGCGCCGCTGAGCCCCATGCGCAACACGGTCGCCTTGGTCAGCTGCCGGAGGTACCCGGCGAACACCGGTTCGGATCCCGAAGGCACGTTCGGCGCGGGTTCGTGGACGCGGACTCTGTCCGCGCCGGAAGCGATGTCCATGGTTCGTCGTCCCCCGGTCAGTGCGTCCGCTCAGCTGCGGAAGCGTACCCGGCATCGGCGAAGTGCCCGGGAAGGACGGATCGGAGCCGCGTGCGGCCGTTCCCGCGCGATGCGGGGATACCGCTTCGCCGGCGGCAAATAACCCGATAGGGTGACCCCCCAACAAAGTTGATCTAGCTGACTGGGGTGGTTGTTTTGGGGAAAATCCGGCGTTTGGCAACGATCGCGACCGGTGTCGTGGCCAGTGTGGCGATGGCGGCTGCACCGGCTTCGGCGGTGACGTCTTCGGTGGACCTCCCCGAGGGGATGACCGCCAGCTACCTGGTCGTCGACGAGCAGACCGGCACGACCTTCGGCGCCGACGAGCACAAGCAGTACCGCTCCGCCTCGCTGGTCAAGCTGTTCATCGCCCTCGACTACCTCGAATCGCACGGGCCCGACTACGAGATCCCGGCCAGCGACCTGGCGCTGCTCGAGCCGATGCTGCGCTCCAGCAACGACGACGCCGCCAGCACGCTGTGGGTGCGCGACGGCTGGGACGAGATCGTCAAGCGCATGGTCGCCAAGCTCGGCCTCACCGACACCGCGCCGCCCGCCAGCCGGGGCAAGTGGGGGTACACCGCGATCAGCGCCGCGGACATCGTCAAGACCTACCAGTACATCCTGCACGACGCGAACCCGAAGTACCGCGACTTCATCATGGGCAACCTGGCGCAGTCGACCAAGTGCGGTTCGGACCGTTTCGACCAGTCGTTCGGCCTTCCGAGCGCGGTGCCCGGGCCGAAGGCGGTCAAGCAGGGGTGGTCCGGTTTCGGTGCGGCGCCCGCGCCCGGTCAGGAATGCACTGAGACCAACGCGAAAACGCTGCGCGTGCTGAACTCGCCGGAGGTCAGGGCCGCCACCGCGGTCGCCTCCAGCGGCGAAGGCACCGCCGCCGGCGAACGGACGTTCGGCACCCAGGACATCGACCTGACCAGCCGCGCCATGCACACGAGCGGCACGGTGGGCGTGGACAACGGCAAGATCGTGGTGGTGCTGACCCTGGAGCCGACCACGCTGTCCTGGCAGGACTCCGCCACCCGGATCACCGACCTGACGCGGGACGTGTACTCCCAGTCCGTGCTCTGAAAGCCCGCGGCGGGCGCTGTCTGGGTCCCAGGCAGCGTCTGCCGCTAGCCGGTCGTGGCATCGGCCGCGGCGTCCAGCCAGTACCGCTTGCGTTCGAACGGGTAGGTCGGCAGATCCGGCACGGCGCGGCCGCCCGTCACCGCCGCCCAGTCCACCGCCAAGCCCTGGGCGTGCGCGATGGCAAGCCCCTCGATGAGCGCGCGGACCTCGGTCAGGCCACTGCGCGCTGTCGGCACGAAGAGCGGGGACGGTTCGGCCACCGCGAGACCCTCGCCCAGTTCGAGCACCACGGTCACCCCCTGCGCCCGCAGTGTCTCGATCCCGGTCACCATGGAGACGACCGGGATCTCCGGGGTGCGCCCCGCGGTTTCGGCCACGCCCGCGGCCGACTTGCCGGTGGCGGCCAGTTCACCCGCCACGTCGAGCGGGAGCAGACCGGTGACGTGGGCGGCGGTCAGCTCTCCCACGCCGTCGCCGACCAGGTAGTCGGGCCGGACTCCCCAGGCGGCGAGCAGCCGGAACCGGGCGACGTCCAGCGCGAACGCAGCCGGGCCGGCGTGTCCCGGGAGGACAGCGGCACCGAACAGCACGTCGCGCACCGGGCGGTCCAGGTGCGGATCGAGCGCTCCGCAGACCCGGTCCAGCTCGGCGGCGAACGCCGGGAAGGTGTCGTAGAGCTGAACGCCCGCACCGGCACGAAGCTCCGACCCGGTGCCGAAAGCGATGGCGGTGGCCCCACCTGCCGTTCCCAGGACGACGTCGGCCGAGTGCCGGCCCATGGCGAGCTCACGGGTCGCGCGCAGGAGCTCTGCGCGGTCCCGGCCGGTGATCACCGCCCGGTGCCGGAACGCGGACCGGGTGGTGACGAGTGCGTGCGCGATGTCCGCCGTGCCGGGTGCCTCCGCGCGGCCGGCGTGTTCGTGCAGCAAGCGGGCCTGCTCCCGCAGCGCGTCGGCGGTTCGCGCCGACACGATCCAGGGCAGGTCCCGGGTGACGGGCTCCGCGGCGGCCGGGGCCACCGGAGCGGCCTCTTCGATGATCACGTGCGCATTGGTGCCGCTGACCCCGAACGACGACACGGCCGCGCGGCGCGGACGTTCGTCACCCGGCCACGGGACCGGCTCGGTGAGCACGGAGACGGCGCCGGAAGACCAGTCGACCCGTGGTGTGGGCTCGTCGACGTGCAGCGTCCGGGGAAGCACGCCGTTGCGCATCGCCATGATCATCTTGATCAGGCCGGCGACGCCCGCGGCGCTCTGGGTGTGGCCGATGTTGGACTTCACCGAGCCCAGCCACAGCGGCCGGTCCGCCGGGCGCTGCTGCCCGTATTCGGCGATGAGCGCGCCTGCCTCGATCGGGTCGCCGAGCCGGGTTCCGCTGCCGTGCGCCTCCACCGCGTCGACGTCGGCGGGCGACAGCCCGGCGTTGGCGAGCGCCTGGCGGATCACGCGTTCCTGCGCGCGGCCGCTCGGCGCGCGGAGGCCGTTGCTGGCCCCGTCCTGGTTCACCGCGCTCCCCCGGACCACGGCCAGCACCGGGTGGCCGTGGCGCCGGGCCTCCGAAAGCCGTTCCAGCAACACCAAACCCGCGCCCTCGGCGAAGCCGGTGCCGTCCGCGTCCGCCGAGAACGCCTTGCACCGGCCGTCCTCCGACAACCCGCGCTGCCTGCTGAACGCCACGTACGTCGCGGGCGTCGCCATCACCGCGACGCCACCGGCCAGCGCCATCGAGCAGTCGCCCTGCCGGATGGCCTGGCACGCCCAGTGCAACGCCACCAACGAGGAGGAGCACGCCGTGTCGATGCTGACCGCGGGACCTTCGAACCCGAACGTGTAGGCGACGCGGCCGGACGCGACACTGCCCGAACTGCCGGTGCTCAGGTACCCCTCGAGCCCGTTCGGCTCCGCCATCAGGCGCGCGCCGTAGTCGTTGTACATCACTCCGGCGAAGACGCCGGTGTCGCTGCCGCGCAGCGTGGCCGGGTCGATCCCGGCGCGCTCCAGCGACTCCCAGGCGAGCTCCAGCAGCACCCGCTGCTGCGGGTCCGTCGCCAGCGCTTCGACCTCCTTCATCCCGAAGAACCCGGCGTCGAACTGGGCGACGTCGTGCAGGAAGCCGCCGCGCGCGGTGTAGGAGGTGCCGGTCCGGGACCTCTCCGGGTCGTACAGGGCCGCCAGGTCCCAGCCGCGGTCGGCCGGGAATTCGCTGGTGGCGTCGGTGCCGTCGGCCACGATCCGCCACAGGTCCTCGGGGGTGCGCACACCGCCCGGGTACCGGCAGCTCATCGAGATGATCGCGATGTCGTCGTCGGCCACCGGCGTCGTGACAGCCGGTGCGGCGGGCGCCGGGACGGTGCCGGCCACGGCCGTCCGGAGGTACTCGGCCAGCGCTTCGGGTGTCGGGTAGTCGAAGACGAGCGTCGCCGGCAGCGAGACGTCGGCGGCGGCCGACACCCGGTTGCGCAGTTCGACGGCCATCAGCGAGTCGAAGCCCAGTTCGTTGAACGCTCGGTCGGCGGCGACCGCCGACGGGTCGTCGTGCCGCAGCACCACGGCGGCTTCGGCCTGGACCAGGGCGAGCACCGCCCGCCGCTGCCCGGTTTCGGACAGCCCGGCCAGTCGCTGCCGCAGAGCCGTTCGTCCGGCGGGCCCGGTCCGGACCCGCTCGCGGACGAGGTCACGCAGGATCGGCGCCGCACCGGCCCGCAACGCCGCCTGGTCCAGCGGCGTTGCCGCCAGCGCGCCCACGTCGTGACGCACGGCCTGGTCGAACAGGGCCAGCCCGAGCTCCTCGCCGAGCGGAGCGAGCCCGAGCCGCGAAAGCCGGGCGCGATCGACGTCGCCGAGGCCACCGGCCATCCCGGTCTCCCACTGCCCCCACGCCACGGACGTGCCGCTGAGCCCGAGTGAGCGCCGGTGTTCGGCGAGCGCGTCCAGGAAGCTGTTGGCCGCGCTGTAGCTCGCCTGCCCCGGGGTGCCGAGGTAACCGGCGACGGACGAGAACAGCACGAACATCGGCAGATCGAGGTGCGCGGTGAGGCGGTGGAGGTGCCAGGCGGAGTCGACCTTCGGGCGGAGCACCGCGTCCACGCGCTCGGCGGTGAGCGAGGTCAGCACGCCGTCGTCGAGGACACCGGCGGTGTGCACCACCGCGGTCAGCGGGTGTTCGGGCGGCACGCTCGCGAGCAGGTCCGCCAGCGCGGCCGGGTCGGCCGTGTCGCACCGGGCCACCCGTGCCTGTGCGCCCATCGCGGCGAGCTCGCCGGCCAGTGCCTCGGCACCGGGTGCCGCCAGGCCTTGGCGGCTGACCAGCAGCAGGTGCCGGGCGCCGTACCCGGTCACCAGGTGGCGGGCGACCAACGAGCCGAGCGCGCCGGTGCCGCCGGTGATCAGGACCGTGCCCTCGGGGGCGAGCTCACCGGCGCGGCCGCTCTGCCCCGCCGCCCGGACCAGGCGTGCCGCGGTCACGGTGCCGCGCCGGATCGCCAGCTGCGGCTCACCGCCGGTCACCGAGCCGGCGAGCGACTGCCACGAACGTTCGTCGTCGTCGAGGTCGGCGAGCACCAGCCGATCCGGGTGCTCCGTCTGGGCGCTGCGAACCAGCCCCCAGACCGCCGCCTGCGGCAGGTTCGGATCCTCGCCCGCCATGACCGCGCCCTCCGTGACGAGCACCAGCTTCGCGGCGGTGAACCGCTCGTCGGCAAGCCACTGCCGCACCAGGTCCAGCACGCCGTGCACGACGGCCCGGGTCGCGTCCGGCACGTCCCCTTCGGCGCCGGAACACCGCACGACCACGAAGTCCGGCACCGACGTGCCGGTCGCGATCGCCATGCGCAGCGCGTCGAGATCGGGGTAGTGCTCGGCCGCCAGTCCGTCGGGCTTGCTGCCGATCACCGCGCCTGCGGCCGGCTCCCCGGACGGCGTCGGGTGCCAGGCCAGGCGCAGCAGGGGCACGCCGGCCGCCTGGACCGGCCGGAGCCGCAGTTCCCCGACGGACCCGACCGGCGCACCTCGGTCGTCGGCCAGCACGAGCCGCACGGCGTGTGCACCGCGCGGGGTCAACGCGACGCGCAGCGCCGTGGCCTTCGTCGGCCTGAGGGAAACGTCGTGCCAGGAGAACGGCACCAGCGGGGCACTGCCGGAGCGCTCGTGGAGGAACACGGCGTGCAGCGCGGAATCGAACAGGGCGGGGTGGAGGGCGAACGAGCCGCCGTCGGTGTGCTCGGGCAGCCGCGTCTCCGCGTAGATCCGGTCACCGGACCGCCAGGCCGCGGTGACGCCGCGGAACAGCGGGCCGTAGTCGTAGCCGTCGTCCGCGAGCCGGTCGTAAAGATCCGCGACGTCGACTTCGGCCGCGCCGGCCGGTGGCCAGACCGCGAGGTCGGCCGTGGGTTCCGGCCCGGCGACGAGGAAACCGGTGGCGTGCCGGGTCCAGGGTTCGGTGCCGGCCGATCCGGGCTGCGAGTGGAACCCGATCGCGTGGCGGCCCGCGTCGTCGGCCTCCTCGATGGCCAGCTGGATCCGCACTTCGCCGTCGGCGGGCAGGACCAGCGGCGTTTCGATGGTCAGCTCCCCGAGCCGCTCGGCGCCCGCCAGCCGCCCGCCGAGCAGAGCCAGCTCGACGAGCACGGTGCCCGGGACGAGCGTGGTTCCCGCGACGGTGTGCTCGGCGAGCAGGGGCTGGGCCGCTGTCGAAAGCCGCCCGGTCAGCACGTGCCCGCCGCCCGCCAGCGCGACGGCGGTGGTGAGCAGCGGGTGGCCGGTCGCCTGCTGGCCGGCGGACGCGGGCTCGCCCTGGCCTGCCGGCGCGTCGAGCCAGTACTTCCGGCGCTGGAACGGGTAAGTGGGCAGCTCGGTCCGTCGCGCGCCGGTGCCCTCGAAGTACGCGGGCCAGTCCACCGCGATCCCCGACTTGTGCAGGCCGGCGACGGCTTCGGTGACCGTCTCCGCTTCGGGCCGCTTCCCCGTCGACGCGGGGAGGAACGCACCGCCGGCGACGGACTGGCCGAGTGCGCTCAGCACCGCTTCCGGTCCGATTTCGACGTAGGTGGTCACGCCCGCCCGATCGAGCGTCGTGAGCCCGTCGTGGAACCGCACGGTGTGCCGGACGTGCCGCACCCAGTACTCGGGCGTCGCGACTTCTTCGCCGGCGAGCTCGCCGGTCGTGTTGGACACCATCGGGATGGCCGGCGGGGCATAGGTGAGGCCTTGGGCGACGCGGTGGAAGTCGTCGAGCATGCCCGCCATCAGCGGTGAGTGGAAGGCGTGGCTGACGTTCAGCCGTTTGGTCCGCTTGCCCTGCGCCTCGAACGCGGCGACGACGGCCGCGACCGCCTCCGCCTGCCCCGAAACGACTGTCGCTTGTGGACCGTTCACCGCCGCGACGGCCACCTCCGGCCCCAGCAGCGGCAGCACGTCCGCCTCACTCGCCTCGATCGCGGCCATGGCCCCGACCTCGGGCAGGGCCTGCATGAGCGTGGCGCGCGCCGCGACGAGCGCGGTGGCGTCCTCGAGGCTCAGCACCCCGGCGAGGTGGGCGGCGACCAGCTCGCCGAGCGAGTGGCCGATCAGGTAGTCCGGGCGCAGCCCCCAGTGTTCGAGGAGCCGGAACATGGCGACCTCGAAGGAGAACAGTGCGGGCTGGGCGTACCCGGTCCGGTCGAGGGCACCGTCGCCGGCGGGGTCGAACATCAGGTCCCGCAGTGGCCGGTCGAGGTGCGCGTCGAAGTGGGCGCAGAGCTCGTCCAGGGCCGCGGCGAAGACGGGGAAGGTCTCGTACAGCTGTTTGCCCATGCCGGGACGCTGGGCGCCCTGCCCGGTGCACAGCAAAGCGGTCTTGCCGGTCGGGACGTCCGGTGGGATGTCCCCGTTCGCGAGTGCGGTGAGGCGGGTGCGGAGCTCGTCGTGATCACCAGCCACCACAACAGCGCGCCTCGGATGCGAAGTCCGTGTCGTCGCCAACGAAAACGCCACATCCACAAGTGAATGCTCCGGCCTCACAAACCCCAACAACGAACGAGCCTGAGCCGCCAACGCCCCCTCCGACCGCGCCGACAACACAAACGGCAACGGAAACACCGGCACCACAGCAGAAACCTCCGGCTCCACCAACGGCGGAGCCTCCTCCACAATCACATGCGCATTCGTCCCACTGATCCCAAAAGACGACACCCCAGCACGACGCCGCCCACCACCAACCCACCCCACCCGCTCCGTCAACAACCGCACCGAACCCGAAGACCAATCCACATGCGGACTCGGCACATCAACATGCAACGACCGCGGCAACACCCCATACCGCAACGCCAACACCATCTTGATCACACCAGCCACACCCGCAGCCGCCTGCGTATGACCAATATTCGACTTCAACGACCCCAACCACAACGGCCGCTCCCGACCACGACCATACGTCGCCAACAACGCACCAGCCTCAATCGGATCACCCAACCTCGTCCCAGTCCCGTGCCCCTCCACCACATCCACATCACCAGCCGACAAACCCGCACTCACCAACGCCCGCCGAATCACCCGCTCCTGCGCCCGACCCGACGGCGCCGTCAAACCATTCGACGCCCCATCATGATTCACCGCACTACCACGCACCACCGCCAACACCGGATGCCCCAACCGCCGCGCATCCGACAACCGCTCCAACACCACCATCCCGGCACCCTCACCGAATCCGGTGCCGTCGGCCGCCGCGGCGAACGGCTTGCACCGGCCATCGGGCGCCAGCCCCCGCTGCCTGCTGAACTCGACGAAGGTGGCGGGTGTCGCCATCACGGTCACGCCGCCGGCCAGCGCCAGCGAACACTCACCCTGCCGCAACGACTGCGCCGCCAGGTGAATCGCCACCAACGACGACGAACACGCCGTGTCCACCGTCACCGCCGGGCCTTCCCAGCCGAACGTGTAGGAGATCCGGCCGGAGGCGACACTCGCGTAGCTGCCGTTCCCGAGGTGTCCTTCGAGGTCTTCCGGCACCTTCGGCAGCCGCGCGCGGTAGTCGCCGTACATCACCCCGGCGAAGACACCGGTGTCGCTGCCGCGCAGGGCCTTCGGGTCGATACCCGCGCGTTCCAGCGCCTCCCAGCTGACCTCCAGCAGCAGCCGCTGCTGAGGATCCATCGCCAGGGCTTCGCGCGGGCTGATGCCGAAGAACTCGGCATCGAACTCGTCCGCGTCGTAGAGGAATCCCCCGTCTGCGGTGGAAGACTTGCCCGCCCGGTCCGGGTCCGGGTCGTACAGCGCGTCCGGGTCCCAGCCGCGGGTGCGGGGGAACGCGCCGATCACGTCCCGCTCCGCCATCAGCAGGTCCCACAGGTCCTCCGGGGACCGGACACCGCCGGGATAGCGGCAGCCGACGGCCACGATCGCGATCGCGTCGCCGTCGGGCAGCGCCACCGGTGCGGCTCCGGCGGGCGTCTCGACGGCACGCGTGCCGAGTTCGGCGCGCAGGTGCGCGGCCAGCTCGGCCGGCGTGGGGTGGTCGAACACGAGGGTGGTCGCGAGCCGGACGCCGGTCGCGGCGACGAGCCGGTTGCGCAGCTCCACCCCGATCAGCGAGTCGACGCCCAGCTCCTTGAACGTCCGGTCCGGGGCGATCGTGTCGCGGCTCTCGTGGCCCAGTACCGCGGCCGCCTCGGTGGTGACGACGGCCAGGCAGATCTCCGCCTGCTCCTCGTCGGCCTTGCCCGCCAGCAGCTCCGCGAGGGGCACCGCCGCCGAGGCGGGCTGCCGCTTCGGACGGCGGTACAAGCCTTCGAAAACCACCGGTAGCCCGCCCGCGCGGGACTGCCGGTGCAGCGAACCGGCGTCCAGCGCCGCCGCCACGACCGCGCCGGTGGTGCCGAAGACCTCGTCGAACAGCGCGAGACCGTCGTCCGCACCCAGCGGCGCGATGCCGCGCCTGGCCATCCGGGCGAGGTCGACCTCGGCCAGGTGCCCGGTCATCCCGCTCGCGTCGGCCCACAGGCCCCAGCCGATCGAGAGGGCGGGCAGGCCCTCGGCCGCGCGGAGCTGGGCGAGTCCGTCCAAGAAGCCGTTGGCCGCCGCGTAGTTCGCTTGACCGGGGCCGCCGACCGTGGCGACCACCGACGAGAACAGCACGAACGCCGCCGGCTCGTGCTCGCGCGTGAGCTCGTGCAGGTTCCACGCGGCGTCGGCCTTGGGCCGCAGCGCCGCGTCGAGCCGGGCACCGTCGAGGGACTGCAGGATCCCGTCATCCAGTACTCCGGCGAGGTGCACGACCGCGGTCAGCGGGTGCCCGGTGGGCACGCCGGCCAGCACCCGGGCCAGCGCGTCGCGGTCGGCGGCGTCGCAGGCCGCGATCGTGACGTCCGCGCCCAGGCCCGTCAGTTCGGCGCGGAGCTCCCCGGCGCCGGTGGCGGCGGGGCCGAGGCGGCTGAGCAGCAGGAGGTGCCGGACGCCGTGCCGGACCACGAGGTGGCGCGCCAGCAGCCGCCCGAGCGTGCCGGTGCCGCCGGTGATCAGGACCGTGCCGCCGGGATCGAGCTCGCGGCCGGACCGCGGCAGGTGCTCGGCCGGCACCAGCCTCGGCACGCGGACGGCACCGCCGCGCAGGGCCAGCTGGGGCTCACCGGTGGCCGGCAGCTCGCCGGAGGTGCCGGCGTCGCGGTCGAGCAGCACGAACCGGCCGGGGTTTTCCGCCTGCGCCGATCGCACCAGGCTCCAGACCGCCGCACCGGCGGGGTCGACGGGCCCGTCTTCGTCCGAAGTGGACAAGGCCCGTTCGGTGACGACCACCAGCCGTCCGCCACCGGAGTCTTCGGCGAGGAACGCCTGGAGGCGTTCGAGGACGCGCGCGGTGGCCGTGCGGACGTCTTCGCCGGGTTCGACGACGAACATGACGTCCGACGGCCGCTCGACGGGGTCCGTGGGATCGGCCTGCGGCCACGCCAGGCGCAGCAGCCGCCCGGCACCGCCGCCGGCTTCGGTGAGCGCGCGCGGGGAGATCGGGCGGAGGGTCAGCGAGCCGAAGGTGGCCACCTGCCTGCCCTGGGCGTCGGTCAGGACGAGCCGGACCGCGTTTTCCCCGACCGGGACGCTGTGCACCCGGACCTTCACCGCCGTCACGCCGGTGAAGTGCACATCACGCCAGGCATACGGCAGGACCGGCCCGCCGGGCCCGGCCATGCCGAGGACCACGGCGTGCAGGGCCGCGTCGACGAGGGCCGGGTGCAGCCCGAACCCGGAGGCGTCGACGGAGGTCTCCACTTCGGCGAAGATTTCGTCACCGCGCCGCCAGGCGGTGCGCAGTCCCTGGAAGGCGGGACCGTAGTCGTAGCCGTGGCCGGCCAGGGTGTCGTACACCCCGTCGAGGTTCATCAGCTCGGCGCCGGCGGGCGGCCATTCCACCGTGGCGCGCCCTTCGGCGCCGCCGGCGGCCAGCGTGCCGCTCGCGTGCGAACGCATTCCGTCCGCGGACTCGGCGTACACGGTCACCGGCCGCCGCCCGGCGCCGTCGTCGGCACCGACCAGAACCTGGAAGCGGACGCCGTCCTCGCCGGGCAGCACCAGCGGCGCGTGCAGCGTCAGTTCGTCGATCCGGTCGCAGCCGACCTGCCGGCCCGCCGCGAGGACCAGGTCCACGAACGCCGTGCCCGGCAGCACGACCGAGCCGAAGACCATGTGGTCGGCCAGCCACGAACCGGCGCTCACCGCGAGCTTGCCCGTGCAGACCACGCCGTCGTCCGCGCCGAGTGGGACCACCGCGCCCAGCATCGGGTGTTCCGCCGCCGACAGGCCGAGCGTGGCCGGGTCCGCCGTCCGGGCCGCGTCGAGCCAGAACCGCCGGCGCTGGAACGCGTAGGTCGGCAGGTCGACCCGTTTTGCGGCGGGGTCGAACAACGCGGACCAGTCGAGGGGAACACCCCGGACGTACGCCTCGGCCAGCGAGCCGAGGAACCGGCCGAGCCCGCCGTCGTCGCGCCGGAGCGAGCCGATGGCGGCTGCTTCCGCCCCGGCCGCTTCGAACGTTTCGTGCAGTGCCGACGTCAGCACCGGGTGGGGGCTGCATTCGACGAACGTCGTGTGGCCGTGCTCCAGCAGCAGCCGGGTGGCGCGCTCGAAGTCGACGGTCTGCCGGAGGTTGCGGAACCAGTAGCCGGCGTCCAGACCGGACGTGTCCACTATGGACCCGGTCACGGTGGAGTAGAACGAGATCGGTGCGGCGAGCGGGCGCACGTCGTCGAGCGCCGTGTGCAGCTCGTCCTCGATCGCGTCGACCATGGCGGAGTGCGAGGCGTAGTCCACCGCGATCCGCCGGGTCTGCACGCCGTCCCGGGCGCAGGCGGCGAGGAACTCGTCGATCGCGTCCGCCGCACCGGCCACCACTGTCGAGAGTGGACTGTTGATGACGGCGATCTGCACGGAATACCGGGCGACCCGGTTCCGCACTTCCGCCGCGGGCAGCTGGACCGACGCCATTCCGCCGCCGCCGGCGAGCGCGAGCAGCGCGTGGCTGCGCAGTGCGACGATCCTGGCGGCGTCGGACAGCGTGAGCGCACCGGCGACACAGGCGGCGGCGATCTCGCCCTGCGAGTGCCCGACCACGGCGGCGGGGTGCACGCCGAACGAGCGCCACAGTTCGGCGAGGGAGACCATCACCGCGAAGATCGCCGGCTGCACGACGTCGACCCGGTCCAGCGACGGCGCACCCGGACGCCGGCACAGCACGTCGGTCAGCGACCAGTCGACGAACGGTGCCAGCGCCCGTTCGCACGCCGCGATCGACTCGGCGAACACCGCCGAAGACTCAAGGAGCTCCCTCGCCATGCCCGCCCACTGCGATCCCTGACCGGGGAACACGAACACGACCTTGCCACCGGGCTCGGCGGTGCCGCGGACGACGTGCGCGGGGGTTTCGCCCCGGCTCAGCGCGGTGAGGCGGGTGCGGAGCTCGTCATGATCACCAGCCACCACAACAGCGCGCCTCGGATGCGAAGTCCGCGTCGTCACCAACGAAAACGCCACATCCACAAGCGAATGCTCCGGCCTCACAAACCCCAACAACGAACGAGCCTGAGCCGCCAACGCCCCCTCCGACCGCGCCGACAACACAAACGGCAACGGAAACACCGGCACCACAGCAGAAACCTCCGGCTCCACCAACGGCGGAGCCTCCTCCACAATCACATGCGCATTCGTCCCACTGATCCCAAAAGACGACACCCCAGCACGACGCCGCCCACCACCAACCCACCCCACCCGCTCCGTCAACAACCGCACCGAACCCGAAGACCAATCCACATGCGGACTCGGCACATCAACATGCAACGACCGCGGCAACACCCCATACCGCAACGCCAACACCATCTTGATCACACCAGCCACACCCGCAGCCGCCTGAGTATGACCAATATTCGACTTCAACGACCCCAACCACAACGGCCGCTCCCGACCACGACCATACGTCGCCAACAACGCACCAGCCTCAATCGGATCACCCAACCTCGTCCCAGTCCCGTGCCCCTCCACCACATCCACATCACCAGCCGACAAACCCGCACTCACCAACGCCCGCCGAATCACCCGCTCCTGCGCCCGACCCGACGGCGCCGTCAAACCATTCGACGCCCCATCATGATTCACCGCACTACCACGCACCACCGCCAACACCGGATGCCCCAACCGCCGCGCATCCGACAACCGCTCCAACACCAACACCCCGGCGCCCTCGGCCCACGCTGTCCCGTCCGCTGCCGCCGCGAAGGGCTTGCAGCGGCCGTCCGGCGCCAATCCCCGCTGCCTGCTGAACTCCACGAACATCCCCGGTGTCGCCATCACGGCGACCCCGCCGGCCAGCGCCAGCGAACACTCACCCTGCCGCAACGACTGCACCGCCAAGTGAATCGCCACCAACGACGACGAACACGCCGTATCCACCGTCAACGCCGGGCCCCGCAAGCCGAGCGAATACGAGATCCGCCCGGACGCCACGCTCGCGGTCCCGCCCGTGAGCGCGAAACCGTCCGCGCCGGCGGACAGGCCCGGGCCGTATTCCTGCGCCGTCACGCCGGCGAACACGCCGGTGGGGCTTTCGGCGAGCGAAGCCGGATCGATCCCGGCGCGCTCCAGCGCCTCCCAGCTGACCTCCAGCAGCAGCCGCTGCTGAGGATCCATCGCCGCCGCTTCACGGGGCGAGATCCCGAAGAACTCCGCATCGAACTCGTCGGCGTCGTGGAGGAAACCGCCCTCGCGCGCATACGTCGTGCCCGGGTGGCCGGGATCCGGGTCGAAGAGCGTCCGCAGGTCCCAGCCCCGGTTGCCGGGGAAGCCGCCGATCACGTCCCGCTCCGCCATCAGCAGGTCCCACAGGTCCTCCGGGGACCGGACCCCGCCGGGCAGCCGGCAGCCGATGCCGACCACGGCGATCGGTTCGGCCACCGCCGCCACCGGCTCCGGGGCCGGGGTGGGCTCGGCGGCCCGGTCACCGCGCGTCCGGGTGCTCAGGTGACGCGCGAGCGCGTCCGGGCTCGGGTGGTTGTAGATCACCGTGGAGTCGAGCGCCAGGCCGGTCAGCTCGGCGAGCCGGTCGCGCAGCTCCAGCGTGCCGAGGGAATCGAACCCGAGGTCCTTGAACGACGCCGCGGTGTCCACTGTGTCCTCGGCACGATGGCCGAGCACTTCCCGCACCACGCTCCGGACCAGATCGAGCGGGTCGAGATCCGGCGCGACCGCGGCGGGCGGGTCCGGGCGCACCTCGGCGGTGCCCGCCCAGTACGGCCGCCGCTGGAAGGCGTACGTCGGCAGTTCGTGCCTCGACGTGCCGAGCACCCGGGACCAGTCGGGCGATCGGCCGAGCACGTGCAGGCGCGCCAGGCTCGTGGCGACCGCCGTGCCTTCGTCCAGGTTCCCGCGCAGGGTCGGCACGAACTCCGCGCGCCCGTCCGCCGACACCCGGCCGGCGACGCTGAGCACGCTGTCGGGGCCGAGTTCGACGAACGTCGTGGTGCCCGCATCCAGCAGGCTGCGCACCCCCTCGTGGAACCGGACCGCGCGCCGCACGTGCGCCACCCAGTAGCCGGGCGTGATCAGGTCGCCGGTCGCCGAGGGCGCACCGGTCAGGTTCGACACGACCGGAACCCGCGGCGGCGCGTACGAGATCTTGGCCGCCACCGCCCGGAACTCCTCGAGGATGGCGTCCATGTGCGGCGAATGGAACGCACGGGCGACCCGGAGCCGTTTGGTCCGGTGCCCGTGCCGCTCGAAGACGGCCGCGAGCGCGGTGACGGCGTCGTCGTCCCCGGAGATCACGGTCGCGGCCGGGCCGTTCACCGCGGCGACGCTCAGCTCGGCCTCGTGCCCCTCGATGAGCGGCTCCACCTCGCTCAGGCTCGCCGACACCGAAAGCATCAGCCCGCGCGCGGGCAGGGCGTGCATCAGGTGGCCGCGCGCCGCGACCAGCGCGCAGGCGTCCGCCACGCCGAAGACGCCGGCGACGTGGGCGGCCGCCAGCTCACCGATCGAGTGGCCCAGCAGCGCGCCGGGCCGCACGCCCCAGTGCTCGAACAACCGGAACAGCGCGACCTCGAAGGCGAACAGCGCGGCCTGGGTGTAGTGCGTTTCGTCGAGCAACGCCGCGTCGGGCGTGCCCGCCTCGGCGAACATCACCGTCCGCAGTGGACGGTCGAAGTACCGGTCGAACTGCTCGCAGAGCTCGTCGAGAGCCGCGGCGAAGACGGGGTGGTCCTCGGCGAGCCGTCTGCCCATGCCCGGTCGCTGCGAGCCCTGACCGGTGAAGAGGAACGCGAGCGGTCCCTGCTCGGCCGCCGAGCCGGTGACCACGGCGGCCGTGCGCTCGCCGGTTTCGAGCGCGGCCAGACCGGCGCGCAGGTCGTCGCGCCCGCGCCCGACGATCACCGCTCGACTGGCGAAGTGCGTGCGGGTCGTCGCCAAGGCGCGCGCGACGGCGAACACGTCGGTGTCTTCGGTGACGAACTCCGCGAGCGCCCGCGCCTGCGCCCGCAGCGCTTGCCCGTCACGAGCCGACAGCAGCCAGAGCGCCGGCGCGCCGCCCCGGCCGGACGGCGGTTCCACGCTCAGCGGAGCCGGAGCCGGAGCCTCGGCGAGCACGACGTGGCAGTTCGTCCCGCCCATCCCGAACGAGCTCACCCCGGCGACGAGCGGCCGGTCCGGCCGTGGCCACGCCCCGGTCGTGTCCCGCACGGCAAGGTTGAGCTCGGCCAGCGGGATCAGCGGGTTGGGCCGGGCGAAGTTCAGGCTGGCGGGCAGCACCCGGTGCCGGATCGCCAGCACGGTCTTGATCAGGCCGGCGATCCCGGCGGCGCCTTCGAGGTGGCCGATGTTGGTCTTGACCGACCCGACCGCCAGCGGTTCGGCGCGCCCCTCGCCCAGTGCGGCGCCGAGCGCCGCCGCCTCGATCGGATCGCCGCGCCGCGTCCCGGTCCCGTGCAGCTCGACGTACTGCACCTCGGCGGGATCGTGGCCCGCCCGTGCGTGCGCCGCCCGGATCACGTCGCGCTGGGCGGCTTCGCCCGGCACGGCGAACGCCTCGGTTTCGCCGTCGTTGTTGACCGCGCTGCCGGAGATCACCGCGTGCACCGGGTCCCCGTCCGCGAGCGCCCGTGCCAGCGGCTTGAGCACCACCAGGCCGCCGCCCTCGCCCCGCACGTACCCGTTCGCCCGCGCGTCGAAGGTGAAGCACTGGTGGTCCGGCGAGAGGGCGCCGAACTCGGCCACCGCGGCGGTGGTCTCCGGGGTGAGGTTCAGGTTCACGCCGCCGGCGAGCGCCATCGTGCTCGTCCCGGTGCGCAGGCTCTCGCAAGCGAGGTGCACCGCGACCAGCGACGACGACTGCGCGGTGTCGACGGTCATGCTGATCCCACGGGCGTCCAGCAGATGGGAGACCCGGTTGGCGAGCATGCCGCGCTGCGTGCCGGCGAGGGTGTGCCGCGTCGTGGCGGACGGGCCCAGCCGCTGGGTGATCGTGGCGTAGTCGTCGCCGATCGCGCCCACGAACACGCCCAGCTCGGTGCCGCGCAGCTCCCGTGGCACGATCCCGGCGTTCTCCAGCGCCTCCCAGGCCAGCTCGAGCACGAGCCGCTGGCGCGGGTCCATCGCCGTGGCCTCACGGGGCGAAATGCCGAAGAAAGCGGGATCGAACTCCTCGACGTCGTCGAGGAAACCGCCGCGCGCCACGCCCGGTGTCCGCCCCGCCGGCGGTGCGGCGATCGCATTCACGCCGTCGTGGAGCAGCCGCCAGAACTCTTCGGGATCACGCGACCGTGGCAGCCTGCACGCCATTCCGATCACCGCGATGTCACCGAGAGGCTCGTCCAACTTCGTCACAGGCACTCCGAATAGACTGGGCGGACTTCAGTCACGAATCTAGTAAAGCCGACTTAGGCGCCGCTAAAATCTTACTTAGCGCCTAAAGGCCGCTAAAGAATGACTTAGGCGACGGCAGGACTCGTCCATTCGGCCCTCGGGTCCGCAATGCCCGGACGTCAGCGCTTCGCCGAACGGCGCGCCTCCGCTTCGGCTTTGTCCAGCTCCTCGGCGGCCTCGGGAGTCGGCGCCGCCCCGCCGATCCGCACGGGGTGGAACCTCGCGTCGGCATCGGCGAACCGGGGGTAGGCGTCCTGGACTTCGTGCAGCATGACCTGCATGACTTCCCGCAGCCGTGCGGACATTTCGGGCACGGTGGCGTCCGGCGGCATCGTGATCGGCGCACCGGCCCGCACCACGATCGGCGTCCGGCTGCGCCCCAGCCGCTTCGGCAGATCCTTTGTCCACACCCGTTGTGAGCCCCACACGATCACCGGGACGATCGGCACGCCGGCCTCCTGCGCCATGCGCACCGCGCCGGACTTGAAGCGCCGCAACTCGAAGCTGCGCGAGATCGTCCCTTCCGGGAAGACGCCGACCAGTTCGCCCGCACGCAGGGCGGACACCGCCGCACGGTAGGCACCGGCACCCGCCGAACGGTCGACCTCGACGTGCTTCATGGCCCGCAGCGGCGGCCCCGCAACCGGGTGGTCGAACACCTCCTTCTTGGCCAGGAACCGGATCACGCGACCACGCTGGAGGGCGGACAGCCCGACGTACGCGTAGTCGAAGAAGCCGACGTGGTTCATCGCGATCACGGCACCACCGGTGTCCGGGATGTACTCGGTCCCCGACCTGGTGAACCGCAGGCCCTGCAACGCGAACAACGTACGGGCGGCGACGATGACGGACCGGTAGACCGGCTCGAATCCCATGGCGGCGAGTGTAACCACGCCGTCGCGGAAGACAGTCGCATGCGACCGGCGTCGCGGAATCCTCGGCTTGCCTACTCGATCTTGAAACGACCGCGGCGCCGCACCACCCCGGTGAGTCCTCTCCGTGGAACGTCAAAATGAATCCTCGACGAACGTTATCCTCGCAAGGTAACGTGGCGGGAACGGCCGCCACTGGGGGCAGCTGAGCCGCATATTGTGCTTCCGGCATCCGTTAGGGGGAATATTGCTTGACAATGTCCGCTCTGTCGCCGCCAATGAGAAATGGCGGGCAATCGGAGACACCGAACACATCTTGACCGCCGCCGGCGCCCACAACGGCCTGAGTGCACGCTTGGTCGACGAAGCCGGCTTCGACTTCGTCTGGGCGAGCGGCCTGGAGATTTCCGCCTCGCTCGGCCTCGCGGACGCGGACATCGTCGGGCGCACCGAGTCCGCCCAGGCGGTGAGCGCGATCCAGCGCGCCACCTCGCTGCCCGTCATCGTGGACTGCGACGCGGGGTACGGCAACGCCGTGAACACCTGGTACACGGCCCAGAACTACTTCGAGTCGGGCGTCTACGGCCTCTGCCTGGAGGACAAGACGTTCCCGAAGATGAACAGCTTCGCCGAGCACAGCCACGCACTGATCCCGATCACGTCCATGGTGGGCAAGCTCGAAGCGATGCGCAGCTGCAAGGTCGTCGAGCAGCAGCAGGTCATCGCGCGCACCGAGGCCCTGATCGCGGGCGCGAGCGTCGACGAGGCCCTGGAACGCGGCCTCGCCTACGCCGAGGCGGGCGCCGACGCCGTTCTCATCCACGACAAGACCAGGCACGCCGAGAAGCTGTTCGAGTTCGCCGAACGGTGGACCTCGCCGGTGCCGCTGGTCTGCGTGCCGACGACGTTCTACGAAGTCACCACCAAGGAGCTGGAGCAAGCCGGCTTCTCCCTGGCGATCTACGCCAACCAGGGCATCCGGTCCCAGATCGCGGCCGTCAAGCGCGTCCTCGCCCAGATCCGGGCCGACGGGACCAGCCGGCAGGTCGAGGGGGAAATCGCGCCGGTGAAGGAAGTCTTCGCCATGCAGCGCCTCGACGAGGTCACGGAACTGTTCCAGAGGTACGTGAGGTGACCGACCAGCACATCAGCCCGGATTCCTTCCACGCCTCGGTCGACGAGGCGCTGGGGGGTGCCGATCTCGCGGCCGGGGTCCCCTGTTCCCTGCTGGGACCCTGGCTGCAGGAGCTCGATTCCCTCGTGCCGCAGCACATCCGGAGCACCAACGAGGGCGAGGCGGTCGCGGTCGCGACGGGTTCCCGGCTCGCGGGGAAGCGGCCCGCCGTGTACCTGCAGAACTCGGGGCTCGGCAACGCCGTCAATCCGCTGACCTCGCTGGCCGCCCCCTTCGGCGTGCCGTTGCTGCTCGTCGTGGGCTATCGCGGCAGGCCCGGTTCGGCCGACGAACCCCAGCACCGGCTGATGGGCGCGGCGACGACGGGGGTGCTCGACGCGATCGGCATCGAGCACGCGGTCGTCGAAGACCACACCTCCCTGCAGCTCGCGGCCGGGAAGGCGGCACGGGCGATCCGGGAAGGACGCAGCCACGCCTGGCTCGTCCCGAAGGGCGTTTTCGCGAAGCAGCGCGAGGAAGTCTCCGCGAGCACCCTGCCGAACCGGCGTGAATTCATCGAACTGCTGGCGAAGATCCGGGTGGAGCACTCCCTGTCCGTCATCGCCACCACCGGGATGTCCGGGCGCGAGCTGGAGTCGATCTGCCCGCGGGACGAGGACCTGTACATGGTCGGCTCCATGGGCTGTGCGCCGAGCCTCGCCCTCGGTGTGTCCCTCGGGGCGCCGACGAACCGGCTGGTGGTGCTCGACGGCGACGGCGCGTTGCTGATGCGCCTGGAAAGCATGGTGGCCCTCGCGCGCTACGCCACGGTCCCGATCACCCACATCGTCGTCGACAACGGCTCCTACGATTCGACGGGGGCGCAGGCGACGCTCAGCGGTGAGGTCGACTTCGAAGCCCTCGCGAAAGCCGCCGGCTACCGGTCGGCCGCCACCGCGGACAGTCTGGCCACGGCGGACGCACTGCTGCGCCGGTCCTTTGCCCTCACGACGCCCGGCCCGCACCTGTGCGTGCTGAAGGCACGTCCCGGTGACGTCGTCCCGGTGGGCAGGCCGCGGCTCGAGCCGCGCGAGCAAGGCGCCCGGTTCACCGCGGCGGTGATCGGCGGATGACCGCGCCGTGGCCACGGCGCCCGCTGTTCAACCCGGGCCCCGTATCGCTCTCCCCGGCCGTCCGGGAAACCGCTTCGTGGCCCGAGATCGGGCACCGTGACCCGGACTTCCAGGTTCTCTTCGGCGCGATCCGCGAGCGCGTCCTGGCGGTCTACGAACCACTCCTCGGGAGTACGCACGAGCCGGCCGTCTTCGCCGGATCGGGGGCCACCGCGGTCGACGCGATCGTGCTGGACGCCGCCAGGGAAGGCGGCGCAACCGCGGTCCTGGTCGGCGGGCCGTACGGGGAACGGATGTTCCAGACGTTGTCCGCGGTCGGATATCCGGCCTACCGGATCGGCCACCGGCCCGGCGAACCGCTCGTGGACGCCGTGCGGGCCGGGCTCGAGCCGGGCACGCACCGGCTCGCCATGGTGCACCACGACACCTCGACCGCCACGCTCGGCGACCTGGCGGGCGCCGGCGCGCTGTGCGAGCAGGAGGGCCTGGGCCTCGTCGTGGACGCGGTGAGCAGCTTCGCGTGCGAAGACCTGGCCGCACCGGCGGGTGTCCGCACCTGGTGGGCGACGTGCTCGAACAAGGCGCTCGAAGCACCGCCGGGGCTCGCGATCTGCCTGCGCCCGCGCGACGTTCCCGAAGCCGCGGCCGCGGTCCGCGCACCGATCACGCTCGACCTCGGCAGGCACGTCGCCCACCAGTCCGGACAGGACCTGGCCTTCACGGTCCCCACCCAGGTCGCCGCCGGTCTTTCCGTGGCGCTGGACGAACTGGCGGCCGAAGGCGGCTGGCCGAAACGCAACCTCCGGTACCGCAACCGCAGTGAAGCGCTCAGGGAAAGACTGGCCGGGCTGGGGCTGTGGCCCGTCATCGAGGACGTCGAGCAGGCGAGTGCGCTCACGCTGGCCCGGCTGCCGGCCGGGTACTCCTTCGCGGCGCTGTCGGCCCACCTCGCCCGGAGTGGTCTGCGCGCCTACGCGGCGCAGGGCGAATACGCCGGCAGCTGCTTCCGGATCAGCACGATGGGCGCCATCACGCACGACGACCTCGACCGGCTGGCGGCCGCGCTCGAAGAGATCGTCCGATGAGCGGTGCCAGAGCCGCGCTCGTGGGCGGCGGGCCGCGGGCGACCTACCTGCTGCAGAGCCTCGTCCAGCTGCTCGACGACGGGGCGACGAGCTGGTTCGACGAGATCGTCGTCTTCAACGCCGCGGGCGTGTTCGGGGCGGGCTGGGTGCACGACCCCGGCCTGCCCGGCTACGCCGTGCTGAACCGGTCGGCCGAAGGCCTTTCGCTCGGCCCGCGGGAGCGGACGCTGCACTCGTGGCTGGCCGAGAACGGCCCGGGTGAGCCCCGGTCGTGGGCGCTTCGCGCGGAGCACGGGTCCGCGCTGGACCAGGCGTTCCGGCGAGCGTGCCGCGAACTGGCCGAACGGCACGGGATCCAGGTCCGCCCGGTGCGGGCGCTGGTCGTCGACATCCGGTCCACCCGCGGCCGGGGGCCGTTCACGATCGTGACGGCGACGGAACCGCCGTTCGTCGCCCACGCGGTCGTGCTCCTGGTGGGGCACGAGGCCGGGCACCGCGATCTGCTGCCGGACACGGCGCGAGCGCCGTACCCGCTGCCGGATTCCCCGCTCCCCGGCAGCACGGTCAGGATCGACGGCACCGGGCTCACCGCCATCGAGCTGGCCCTGCACCTCACCGAAGGCCGGGGCGGGCGCTTCGTCCCGGACGCCGGCGAGCGCTACCGGTACCGGGCGTCGGGCCGGGAGCCGGGCCGGATCACCATGGTCAGTCCCAGCGGGCTGCTGCCGCTGCCCCGCCCGCTGGACGCGGACCGGCCGGTGCCGGACATCGAACCGGTCTTCCTCGACCCGGCGACGCGCGGACCGGACGTCACCGTGGACATGATCCGCACGATGATCCTCTCCGAACTCGTCGTGGTGCACGCCGCGGCGCTCCGGTGGGGCGACCCGTCGGAGCTGCCGGAGCGCCTGGCGGAATTCCGGGATCTGGCCGGGCTCACCGGCTGGACGAAGGTGGCCGAGGCCGTCGACCGGCTGCTGCCCCGGGAGCTGCCCCGCATCACCGAGCACCCGCTCTTCCAGGTCTACGTCCTCAAGTCCGGCTCGCGGCCACCGGTCGGCGAGCTGCTCGAGAACGCGACCATGACCGCGCGGCGCGGCATCGCGGGCGACGCACTGTGCGCCGCGCTCGAGATCGTCCTGCGGCGGCTGCGCCCCGCCATCCAGCTGCTCTGCGACCGGCGGCTGCTCAGCCCGGAGCAGGACCGGGCCGTCCGCCGGGACCTGTTCCCGATGATCGGCAAGTGCGTGAACGGCGCCAGCCGGGAATCCACCCGGCGGGTGCAGGCCCTCGTCGCCGACGGAATCCTGGA
The DNA here is from genome assembly GCF_053600695.1 of Amycolatopsis sp. NPDC005003. Lineage (NCBI taxonomy): Bacteria > Bacillati > Actinomycetota > Actinomycetes > Pseudonocardiales > Pseudonocardiaceae > Amycolatopsis > Amycolatopsis sp. NPDC005003. Next base: position 30,051 of record NZ_JBSGAI010000030.1, read on the forward strand.
GGTGCTGCCGCGCCGGCTCGCCGGCCCCGCGCCCGGCCACGTCCTTTCCGGGCGGATCGCCGGGTCGAACGAGCTGGCGCCGAGCGCCACCCTGACGGCGCGGTTGATCGGCAAGGGGCAGCTGAGCACCGGGCGGAAGGCCGGGTACGAGGGCGTCGTGGTGAACGACCGGTTCCAGGTCGTCACCGCCGAAGGCCACGCGGTCCGGGAGTTCTTCGCGCTCGGGGCTCCGCTCGAGGGCTTCAAGTCGTTCCAATTCTCGGCCGCGCGTCCGGCCGCCGGCCACGAAGTGCTGGACGAGGTCCGGCTGGTCGGCACCACCCTGCTCGGACTGCACGAGCCGAGGCACCAGCTCGTCCACGCGCCCGCTGGGGGCGGCACCACGAGGGAGGACTGATCCCATGACAGACATCGGCACCACGGGAACGGCGTTGCAGGCACGGATCACCAAGTTCGTCGTCGAGCGCGCGTCCTACTACCTGGACCTGCCGGACTCCGCGGTCGACGTCGACCGGCCGCTCGGCGACTACGGGGTCGACTCGGTCTACCTGCTCAGCATCGTGACCGACCTGGAAGAGGAACTCGACGTCGAGCTCGACCCCGCGAAGCTCGCGGAAGTGCGCACCGTGCGGGAGCTCGCGACCAGGGTCGCCGACGAGGTGCCCGAGTGACGACTGCGCGGACGAGCTCGATTTGCGCGGCGTTCGAGGCGGCGGCGGTCGCCGGCGACCTGCCGGCCCTCGAACGCATGCTGACCGGCGACGTCGTCCTGAGGAGTCCCGTCATGCCGAAGCCCTACCAGGGGCGCGAGGCGGTCATGGGACTCCTCTCGGCGTTGTCGGTCGCCCTCGACGAAATCAAGTACCCGGAGCAGCCGATGGCGGCCGGGACCGGTGACCGGCAGCGGTACGCGCTGCAGTTCGAAGCCCGGGTCGACGGCAAGGTCGTCCACGGCATGGACGTGCTCACCGTGAAGAACGACCTGATCCACGAAATCGTCGTCTACGCCCGGCCGATGCCGGCCCTCATGACCCTGGCCAGGGCCGTGGGGAAGGCGGGAGGCCTGCAATGATCACCGGAACCGCCGATCGGCCGCCGATCGACTTGGGCGACTTCTTCGCCGAAGACAACCCGTGCGGCCTGCACGCCCTCAACGACCGGTTCGACCGCCGGGTCTACCCGGGTGAGGTCGAGGACGCCGCCCTTCGCTCGGGCTTCGACAAGTACGTGGTGCCGCAGGCCCTCGGCGGCCGCCTGACGGATCCCGGCGACCTGTTCGCCATGGCGCGCCGGATCTCGCAGCGGTCCATCACGCCCGCCATCAAGTACGGGTCCAGCCTGCTGGGCGCGAACCCCGTGTGGCTCTGGGGCAGCGACGAGCAGCAGGCACTGGTCGCCTCCCGGCTGCTGAACGGCGGCGTCACCAGCTTCGCGGTGTCGGAACGGGACGCCGGCAGCGACCTCCGGGCGACCGCCACCGGGTACCGGGTGACCGGCGACGGCGGGATCGAGCTCCGCGGCGAGAAGTGGCCCATCGGGAACGCGGCGCGATCCACCGTCTGCACCACCCTCGCCTGTTCGGACCGCGGCAAGCTCTCCCTGCTGCTGGTCGACCGGGCCGCCGGCGGCGCCATCAGCACCGGGGAGCCCGCCGTGTGCCTCGGCTTGTGGGGACACGACCTCGGTGGCATCCGGTTCGAGGGCCGGGTGCCGGCGACGGTCGTGGGGCCGGAATCCATCGGTGTCGCCCAGGTGCTCAAAACCCTGCAGGTCACCCGCACCGTGATCTCCGGGTTGTCCTTGGGCTGTCTCGATTCCGCGCTGGCGATCGCCGTCAAGTACGCCGACCGGCGCCGGCTGTACGGACAGCCCATCTCCGCCCTGCCCGAGGTGCGCGAGGAAATCCTGGCGATGGCGCTCGACGCCGCGCTGGGCGAGTTGTTCGCCCACGTCTCGCTCCGCTCGCTCGTCCTCCGGCCGCAGAGCTTCGCCCTGTGGTCGTCGATCACCAAGGCCGGCGTACCGCACCTCGCGGAAGGCGGGATCCGGGGGGCGCAACGCGTTCTCGGCGCCCGTAGCTTCCTCGACACGCCGTACGCCCGGCGCCTGCACCAGATTTCGACCGAGCACGACATCGCCGGCATCTTCGAGGGCACGTCGCACGTCAACCTGCGGAACCTCCTCGACCAGGCCGGCACGGAACTCCAGCCGCACGACCCCGAAGCGCTGGTACCGCTGATGTCCCTGGACGGCCCGCCGCTGGTCTGGCAGCCGTCCGGCCGCGACCTGCGGGTCACCAGCCTCGGCGACAACCCCATCCTCGCCGGCCTGGTCCACGGCCTCGAAACCGGCACCACGCCGATCGACCTCTGCCGGGCGGAGGCGAACGCGCTCCTCGAGCACCTCGCCCGCGTGCGGCAAGGAGCCCGCTCTTCGGCCACCGGTTACGCGCTCGTCTGGCTGCACCTGCTCGGCGCGGTGTGCGGCTTCCTGACGGTCAACGCCGACGTCCTGACCAGCTGCCAGAAGGACATCGCCGAACTGGCCGCCATCCGGGCGCTGCACCTGCTCGGCGTCCGCTCGACCTACCCGGACGTGCTCGCCGGCCGCGTGATCGACCTCGTCCTCCAGGAGAACCGGGCCGGCTGGCCCGCCATCAGCATGTTGACCGAAAAGGCGTGACCGATGCAGCCGTTGTTCCTGGACCAGTGGACGGCCAACGTTGCGAACGACACCGTCCACACGGTCGGCTTCTGCGAGTTCGAACGGGACGAAATCGTCATCGAGAAGCGGGGGTTCGCCGAGATCGACACCGAGGCGCGGCGGCTCGCGTCGGCCTTGGGCGAGATCACCCACCCGTGCGTCGTCATCGCGCTGGACCACCGGATCGAGTTCGTCCACGCGTTCCTGGCCTGCCTGCTGCGCAAGGTTCCCGCTGTCCCGCTGCCGCCGCCTTCCGGTGGTTCCCGGGCGAAGGAGCGCTTCGCCAGGATCGTGAACGACGGCGAAGGCGCCCTGATCCTCACTTCCCGGACCGCGATCCCGGAGGAGCAGGCCGGTGACTTCGGCCGGTCGCGGCTGCTCTACGTCGAGGATCTGCCGGCCGGCACCGATCCCTGGCCCGGAACGCCCGCGGTGTCCGGGGACGACGTGGCGATGGTGCAGTTCACGTCGGGTTCCACGTCGTCCCCCAAGGGCGTCCCGATCACGCATCGCGCACTCGGGGCGAACCTGCGCTCCATCGTCGAAATGACCGGACTGACGGCGGACGACGTCGGTGTCGGGTGGATCCCGTTCCACCACGACATGGGACTCATCGGTAGCTTGCTGCTCCCCCTCTACCGGGGGTGCACCGTGAACTTCATGACGCCGTCGGCGTTCGTCCGGCGCCCCGGTCGCTGGCTGGACCTCATCGGGTACGTGCGGGCGACGATCACCGTCGCACCGGACTTCGCGTACCGCCTGTGCGTCGACCGCGTGCCCGCGAGCTGGTCGGGCGACCTGTCCACGCTGCAGGCCGTGCTGAACGGCTCCGAGCCCCTCAACCACGCGACGCTGAAGAAGTTCGAAGACCGCTTCGCCGGTGCGGGCTTCGACCCCGCCGCCTGGATCCCGTGCTACGGAATGGCCGAGGCCACGCTGATGGTCTCCGGCCGGGCCAGGGGCACCGGCGCGATGAGCCGGTTCTTCTCGGCCGAAGAGCTCGACCACACCGGAGTCGCGCGGCCGGCGCCCGACGAGCGGACCGGGCGACGCCTGGTGAGCTCCGGCTCGCCGGTGGGCTGCGAGGTCGAGATCCGCCAGGGCGGGCTGCCGGTGCCGGAGGGCACGGTCGGCTCGGTGGTGATCCGCGGGAGCAACGTCTTCGACGGGACGTACTGCCGCTCGATCACCTCGATCCCGGCCACGTCGGCAGCGCCGGAACCGCCGTGGCACGTATCCGGCGACATCGGCTTCTTCCACGACGGCGAACTGTACGTCTGCGGCCGCGAAGCCGACCTGATCAGCCGCAACGGCGTCAACTACCACGCCGTCGACATCGAGCGGAAACTCTCCGAAATCGCGATGCGCGAGATCCCCTCCGCGGCGTTCGGCGTCGCGAACGGAACCCACGACGAGGCCATGGTCCTCCTGGAAGCTCCCCGCACCCTGTTCCGCGACGCCGGCGATCTGGGCGCGGTCCTCGACACCTGGGGCCGGGAACTCGCGGCAGCGCTGGACCTCCCGCGCGTCGGCATCCAGATCGTCCCCGCGGGCTCCCTGCCGCGCACGACGAGCGGCAAGGTCCAGCGCGGGCTCGCGCGCAGCCGGTTCCGCGACCGGCAGTTCCCGGTGTTCGGCACGAGCACGGTGGCGGCGGACATCGCGGCGCTGGTCACGACCCCGCAGAACTCCGGAAGCGAAGTAGGTGCGTCATGATCAACCCGCGGCGGGAATGGCACCGGCGTGACCTGAAGCCGTCGTTCTTCGTGCTGAGGTACGTCTTCCCCGGCCCGATCCTGAAGGCGATCATCCGGCCGCGGGTGAAGGGCCTCGAGCGGCTCGCCGCCGAAGGCCCCGTCATCCTGGCGCCGAACCACCTTTCGCCGTTCGACCCGTTCCTGCTGTCGCTGGTGTGCCCGCGGCGGATCATCTTCCTGGCCAAGCGCGAATACTTCGAAGCGCCGGGGATCCGCGGCGCGCTCATGCGCACGCTGTTCGAGAGCCAGGGACAGATCAGCACCATCCGGGGCGGGACGATCGGGGGCCTCAACGCGGTCGACGCCGCCGTGGCGAGCCTGGAAGCGGGAAAGGTGTTCGGGGTCTTCCCGGAGGGCACGCGGGGCCGGGCGGGCCGGCTCTACCGCGGGCACACCGGGGTCGCGCAGGCGGCGTTCCGCGCCGGGGTGCCGGTGCACCCGGTCGTGATCACCGGGACCGAGGCCTTTTCGGTCAAGGCACTGCTGACCGGAAAGCTCACCCACTGCACCGTCGAGATCGGCGAACCGATCGCCCCGCCTCCGGACGTCAGCCCGAAGAGCCCTAAGGAAATGCACAAGTTCACCAAGCAGGTGATGGCCAGGATCGCCGAGCTCGGGAACCTGGAGATCCAGGAGACGTTCTCCCCCGGCCGCGCGACCTGACCTCAGCTCCGGCCGGGCCGTGACCGCAGCGCCACGGCCGTGGTGATCGCCCCGGTGATCATCACGGCCGTGCTCAACACGAGAACCGCGGCCGCCCGCGTGCCGGGCAACCAGCTCCAGGAGCCGTCGGTCCGGTCGACGTGGGCGAGCGCCACGGCCGCACTGGCGCCCAAAGCGGCGCCGAACTGCCGCCCGAAGTTGTAGAACCCCGAACTCGCTCCGCTCAGCGAAGGCTCGACGTCACGGATCGAGACCGCGCTCAGCGCCCCGAAAACGCAGGTGGAGGCGATCCCGCAGACAGCGGAGAGGCCGAGCAGGGTGGCGATGGGCGTGCCGGAACCGCCGCGAAAAGCCAGGAACCCCACGCACAACGAGAAGAGCACGAACCCGCTCAGCACCAGGTGCCACTCGCGCCCGCGAGACGTCTGGCGCGCGGCCACCGGCGCAAAAAGCAGCGCCAGCACGGCCATCGGGGTCAGTATCAGTCCTGATTGGACTTCCCCGAGCCCGCGGTCTTCCCGGAGGTACTGCATCACCGCGGCGAGCATCACGGTGGTGGCGAAGCCGAGCTGCACGGCCACCACCGAGGCGAGCGTGAAGTTGCGGACGCCGAACATCCGCGGCGGGCTGATCGCGGTGTCGGCCGGCAGGACCCGCTGACGCCACCGGAACAGGAACAGCGCGGCCACGCCGGTCGCGAGGAGCACCAGCGCCACGACGACGTCCGCGCCACCGACCAGCAGACCCGCGCAGATCGTCAGCGGGAGGACGAAGCTCAACACCCCGCTCAGCGGGTCGACCCGGGACATCGAGCCGGCCCGGTCCGGTTCGGACGACGCCGCGATCAGGCAGAGGGAGACGACACCCAGCGGCACTTGGCCGAGGTAGAACAGCCGCCACGAACCGACCACCGTGGCCACCCCGGCGAAAGCCGGGCCACCGAAGAACGCGATCACGACCACGACGCCGTGCGCGGTCATGGCCGCACCCCGCAGCCGCGCCGGAACGTGCAGCTTCAGCAAGCTGAGCAGCTGAGGCGTGGCGATTCCCCCGAGCAGTCCCTGGCACGTTCGCGTCAGGATCAGGAGCGGGAACGTGTCCGCCTGGCCGGCGGCGAGCGTGGCGACGAGAAAGCCCGCGGTGCTCCACAGGAGCAGCCTGCGGTGGCCCAGCCGGTCGCCCAGCCTCCCCGCCACCAGCAGCGGCGACGCGTAGGCGACGAAGTAACAGGCGTACACCAGTCCGGCACGCCCCTCGCCGAAGTAGGCACCCACCGCGTCGCGCAGCGCGATGGTCCCGGAAGCGTCCACCAGGATCAGGAAGAGCACCGACACGACCCCGGCGACGAGCAGGACCGGCCGCGCCGTCTTCGATTCAGAGGTGGTCACGGAGATGGCCTCGGTAGTCCGCTCCGGTGAGGCCGGCCCGGGCCCGCTCGTGGCCGATCGGCCGGGCATCCCGCGCCGGATCGATCTCGCCGCTCACCACGCGCGGCAACAGGCCCGCCTGGATCTCCGCGCACGCCATCGCGGCGCCCTTGCAGCGAAAGCCGTTCAGCAGGATCAGGCGCTCCACCGCCGGCGGCACCATACCGAGCAGGAGGCCGTCGTCCCGAACCGACTGCCGGACGTCGGACGGCAGGTGGGGAAGCGCCCACTCGTAGCCGGTCGCCGACACCACCACGTCGTACCGCCCCTCGCTGCCGTCCACGAACCGGACGCTGCTCTCGCCCAGGGAGCCGACCGCCGGCCGCAAGGTCACCAGGCCGTGCCGCAGCACGTGGAGAAAGAGGTCGGAGACCACCGGCATCGCCCCGCCCGCGGGTTCCGGCAACCCCCACTTCTCCTGGCGCCCGACCAGGAGACGCAGGAGGTGCGGCGTCAACCGGCGTTTGACCGGCGAGGTGACGCGCCCGACTGCTCCGGACGAGCCGGACACGCGGGCGGGCTTGCCGAGGAGGTACTTCGGGACGATCCAGCTGGGCGACCGGAAGCTGCAGTCGACGTCGTTGCCCCGCAGGGCGAGATCGCTCGCGATGTCCACACCGGACTGGCCGAGCCCGATCACCAGGCAGCGCGCTCCCTGCACCGACGCGAGCTGCCGGTACTCCGACGAGTGCGCGTGCCGGTAGGTCGTACCGCCGTCCGGAAGCGCCGGCCCCCGCGAGCGGTTGTTCCGGCCGGTCGCGTTCACGATCCAATCGAACTCCCCGGCGAACCCGCCGTCCGCCCGCACCTCCCAGCTCCCGCCGAGCGGGCGGCAGTCCCGCACCCGGACCCCGAAGACCCTCTTCTCCTTGCCCTCCGGCACCGCCCGGGACAGGTACTCGGCGTACTCCCGCCAGCGCAGGAACCGGTCCGGTTCGGCCACGTGCGCCCGGTCTTCGCCGAACACCGAGTCCCCGTGCGGAGTGATCATCAGCAGCGACGGGTAGACCTTGCCGGCCCGGGACTCCTCGTGCCACAACCCGCCGGGGACCTCGTCCTCGGACAGCCAGGTCACCTCGAAGCCGGTCCGCTGCAGGCTACGGACCGCCGCGATGCCGAACAGGCCCGAGCCGAGGACGGCGACCGACGTCATCGACGTCCCGGCTCGGGGGCCAGGTCCGCGGTCTCCTCCGGGCCGCTGCCCGGCGGACCGAACAGGTACTTGAGGCGCTCCCGCCCGGTGCGTGCCTTGCGCACGTCCCGCCACAACTGCTTGAACTCGAAGGTCTGCAAGCCGACCACGTTCTGCGTCGGCGGCGGCGTGGTCAGGCCGTAGGTGGGCCGTTCCTCCTCCTCCTGGAACGTGCCGAACAGCTTGTCCCAGACGATGAGGATCGACCCGTAGTTCTTGTCGATGTACTTCGGCTCGATGCCGTGGTGCACGCGGTGGTGCGACGGCGAGACGAAGACCTTCTCGAACCAGCGCGGCATCCGCTCGATCTTGTCCATGTGCGCGAAAACGCCGTAGACCAGGTGCCAGGCGTGCATGTTGAAGACCGCCTGCGGCGGGTAGCCCAGCAGCGGCAGCGGCGCCCAGACGAGCTTTTCGAACCACTGCGACCACTTGCGGCGGAACGCGGTGGAGACGTTGAGGTAGTCGCTCGAGTGGTGCACCTGGTGCCCGGCCCAGAGCAGCCGCCGTTCGTGGGCGTTGCGGTGGTACACGTACACCAGGAAGTCCACCGCGACGAACAGGAGCAGCCAGTCCTTCGGGGACTCCAGCCGGCGCTTGCTGGGTGCGACGCGCTCGTACAGGAAGGTGTACGGGATCGTCATCAGGGCACGCATCGCGGTCGAGAAGCCGAGACCGATCAGTCCCTCCGCCACCGACGTCGCGGTGTCCTTGATGTACCGTTGGCGATCGTCGCCCTTCTGGTCCTGAATCGCGTCGATCGCCTCGGCGACCAGGACCACCGAAATGGCCGGCAGCGCACGTTTGATCGGATCCTTGAACTTCAAGACACCTCTCCCCATGAGTTCAACTGAGTCCCCACCCGAAATTCATTTCTTCGCTTTTCGCAGCCGTCTCGACATCGGCACTTCGATGTATTTGTGCAGCGCCCACGCCGCAATGGTGCAGATCGTGAAGGACAGCAAGCCGCTGAAGATGGTGAGCAGCACCGGCAGATTCACCGACGGTTCGGGAATGATCCCCAGCGCGACGTACAGCTGCAGGATCACCGGCTGCAACGGGAGGAACGCGAGCACGTGCACCAGGTAGAAGCTGTAGGACCGGTCGCCGAACCACACGAACGGCTTGGCCCGCAGCCAGGAGGTCTCCCGTTTCAGGTCCGCCTGGGACAGCGTCGCCATCAGCAGCAGCACGACGGGCAGCAGGCCGCCCACGCGCTGGATGCGGTTCGGGAGGAACAGCCAGTCGACGAAGAACATCACGACGACGATGACGAGGGTCACCGGCATGTTCAGGCCGCGCCACGAACCGCGGCGCATCAGCATGCCCACCGCCGCACCCGTGGCGAAGTCGATGAGCCGGAACACCGGGAAGATCATGGTGAACCAGAAGGTGAACTCGCCGCCCTGCTCCGCGTGGTTGAAGAACGAGGTGCCGGGCGGCTGCGCCAGCGTGAACGTGTCGCCGACCAGGAAGGGCAGCCACCAGGCCAGCGCGAGCAGGACGACCACCATGATCCGCAGCAGCCGGTCGGTCGCCCTGGACAGCAGCAGGAGCATCGCCGGGAAGACCAGGTAGAAGAACACCTCGACGCTGAGCGACCAGGAAACCGGGTTGATGCCGTAGATGATGCCCTGGTCGGGCACCCACGCCTGCAGCAGGAAGATGTGCAGCAGGACGTTCCCGAGCCCGGTCGGCAGGTGCAGGATGACCAGCGCCGCCGTCGCCAGGATGGTCGTCACGAAGTAGATCGGGAACAGCCGGGCGAACCGGCGTTTCCAGAACGCCTGCGCCGTGTCGTCCGGCCGCGCCGCCCACGCCATCACGAAACCGCTCATCGCGAAGAAGACGTTCATCCCCGCGTACTGGATCGGCACGAGGATCGACGGCATCGGGGTGCTGACGAACCGCATGTGCCCGTCGACCGGCAGCAGGTGAAGCGTGGAGAAGTGCGCGAGGAAGGCCAGCGCGGCGAGCAGACCGCGCAGTCCCGTCAGCGAATGGAGCTGGACCCGCGGCGTCGGCGTGAGCGGAAGCGGGTCGTGAATCTCCTTGCTCAGGCTCATCTATTCCCCGATCGGCGAGTCGCACCGGCGAATTTCGTCCGCGCGCTTTCCCCTGCCCAACAATGCCCCCAAGTGCCGAGTCCGAATAGCCTATCGGTCCGCCTCCGCCCCGCATCGCCCGGCGGCCGACACCCGTATACTTGCACAGAGTTTGCCCAACGTCCATAACGGCGGACTTGACGCAAGTGCGATCATGGGCGGAGCACAGGCCACTATCGCCGACATTGTTAGGAAAATTTTAGTGCACTTTTAGCAGCCATTAAGAATAGGCCAGCCCGCACCGCGGGCGAACGCATTCGCCGGCACCGGACGGCTCCACCCACCGCGAGCAGCCGCTCGCCGACAGCACGGGGTACCTGCATGGACGAACGACTCACCGGCAAGATCGCGATCGTGACGGGCGGCAACAAGGGCCTGGGGCTGGCCATGTCGGAGGCGCTCCTCGCCGAGGGGTGTCGGGTGGTGTGCGCCTCGCGCACCCCGGGTGGGACGGACCAGCTCCGGCAGCGCTTCGGCGACCGGGTCCTGCACTGCGAAACCGACGTCACGAACCCGGACTCGGTGACCGGCGTCCTGCGGACCACGCAAGCCACGTTCGGTGGGGTCGACATCGTCGTCTCGAACGCCGCGGTGCGCCACGACGGCTTCGTCAAGAAGCTTCGTCTCGAGGAGTGGCGCGAGACCATCGACACCGTCCTCACCGCCACGTTCCTGCTGACGAACGCCGCCATCCCGTACCTGGCCGAGCGGGGCGGGCGGATCATCAACATCTCGTCGGGCATGGCCCGCCGCCCGATGCCCGGCGCCGCCGCGTACAGCGCGAGCAAGGCGGGCGTCGAGATGCTCACCAAGACCAGCGCCGTGGAGCTCGCCCGCTACGGGATCACCGTCAACTGCATCTCGCCGGGGCTGTTCGACGTCGGCATGGGCGCGGACCTCCAGCAGGTGCCGGGCCTGTGGGAGAAGTACCTGGAGAAGATCCCGCTCGGCCGCGCGGGCACCGGCGAGGACATCGGGCGGGCGCTGGTCTACCTCTGCACCGACGCCAGCAGTTACGTCAACGGGCACGTCCTCGAGATCGACGGCGGCTACCTCGGCTGAAGCCGCTCGGGCGGTCCATCCATTCGGGAGGGAAGAATGGTCGTGCGAACACCCCCGGACCTCAGCGCGGAAGTCGGCGCGATGTTCACGAACCAGCGCAGTGAGGCCGTGTACGAGTTCTACCACGCCGTGCGCGAGCGGTCGCCGTTCGCCGTTCCGGGGCTCAACATGGTCTGCGTCGGCAAGTACGAGCACGTCACGGCCGGGTTCCGGCTGGCGGGCCTGGTCAAGCAGGACCCGCAGCGGCGGGATGTGAAGCACCCCGGCTGGCGGGACCGGGTCGGTCTTTCCCAGTTCTACCAGTCACTCCTGTGGCACAACGGCGACACCCACCGCCGGCTGCGCGGGCTGGTCAACAAGGCCTTCACCCCGAAACGGGTCGCCGAGCTCGCCGACGGCATCACCCGGATCACCACCGGTCTGTACCACCGCATGGAAACAGCCGGCCCCGAAGCGGACCTGGCCCGCGACCTCTGTTCGCGCATCCCCATGCAGGTCATCGGGAACCTGGTCGGCGTCCCCGAGGAAGACCAGTTCGAGCTGCTGCCGCACGTCCTCGACTTCCTCCTGGTCATCGATCCCGTGCACGCGGCGGAGGCGTCGGACGGCGCCGTCGCGGCCGGGCAGACCCTGCACGACTACTTCCTCGACCTCGTGGCGGAACGCCGGCGAGCGCCCCGGAACGACCTCGCTTCGGCGTTGATCAGCGTCCGGGACGAGGATTCCTCGATGCTTTCGGAAGCCGAGCTCATCCAGACCGTCTTCCTGCTGTTCGCCGCGGGTTTCGAGACGACGACCAACATGCTGGGCAACGGCTGTGTCGCGTTGCTCGGCAGGCCGGAAGTCGTGGCCGAGATCCGGCGTGATCCGGCGGCCGGCGGGCAGGCGGTGACCGAAGAGGTCCTGCGGTACGACCCGCCGCTGCAGTTCGTCAGCCGCATCGCGGCGGAGCCGGTCGTCATCGGCGACACGCCGATCGCCGCCGGCACCGAAGTCGTCTTCATGCTCGGTTCGGCGAACCGCGATCCGGCGGCCTACGAAAATCCCGACAGTTTCGAACTCGGCCGATCCCGGGCGCCGCTGGCCTCCTTCGGCTTCGGCTCGCACTTCTGCCTCGGGGCCGGGCTGGCCCGGCTGGAAGGCAACATCGTCTTCGGGTCGCTGTTCGAACACTTCCCGAAGCTCGCGCCCGCGGGCGAGCCGGTGCGGCGCAGGACGTTCAACATGAACGGGTACGAGACCATCCCGGTGACGCTCGGCTGAGCCGGTGGTGCTGCCGTCCACTGTGGACGGCAGCACCACCGGTCAAGCGGCCTGCCGGCGCGGCGACCGGGCGAAGACGGCGCACACCAGGGCGATCATCAGGATCCCGGCGAGCACCAGCAGCGTCGGCCGCACCGCGCTGATCACCGACTCGCGGAGGATTTCCCGCGCAGCGGCTTCGCCGGCCGGGCCACCCGGCACGGGCACTCCGCCGCGGGTGCCGGCGAACTCGGCGGCCTTGCCGATCGAGGACATGGAGCCGCCGACGTACGCCTCGAAGGCCGCGCGGTCGGACTGCGGGAGCTGAGCGGCGTGCGCGGCCGTTTCGGACGTCACGGCGCTCAGCAGGAAGGCTTGCATCAACACCGCCATGACCGAACCGCCGATCACGGAACCGAACTGGCGGGCGGTGTGCAGGACACCCGAGGCCGCTCCGGCGAGCTGCTTCGGCACGTTGTGCATGGCCAGCGAGTTGAGCGGCGTGAACGTGCAGCTGAGGCCCATGCCGACGAGCAGGAGCCCGGGCATCAGCAGCAGCCACCAGGTGTCCACCTCCGCGACGGCGACGAACCACAGGATGCCGACCCCGAACAACACCGGCCCGGCCAGGAACACGCGCTTCCCGCCGATCTTGTCCGCGAGCTTCCCGGCGAGCGGGGCGCAGATCGCGACCGTGAGGAACATCGGGAACATCAGCGCGCCGACCTGCGCGGGGCTGAATTCGAGCGCGTATTGGCCGAACATCGCCATCGGCAACATGGTGCCCACGATGACCAGCGAAACCGTGGTCGTCGCCGGCACCATCAACGTGTAATTGCGATCGCGGAAGAACTCGAACGAAATCAGCGGGTAATGCCCTTGCTTGCGCCGCTCGACGACGACGAACGCGGCGAACAGCACCGCGGAAAGCCCCAGGATCAGCGGGATCGAAATCCAGCCGTACACCGTTCCCCAGTGGTAGTTCGCGCCTTCGATGAGCCCGAACGAAACGCCGGTGACCGCGGCCGTCACCAGTGCCGCGCCCGGCCAGTCCAGGCTCTGCCGCTTCCGGGTGCCCGCCGCGGGCAGCACGATCAGGCCGGCGATGACGAGCGCGCAGCCGATCGGCAGGTTCAGCGTGAAGTTCGCGCGCCAGCCGAGCAGCGACGTCAGCGTGCCGCCGATCAGCGGGCCGAGCACGGACGCCAGGCTCGAGACCGCACTCCAGATCCCGATGGCCGCGCCCCGCCGGGCGGGCGGGTAGACGGCCACGATGATGGCCATCGCCTGCGGGTACAGCATCGCGGATCCGACGCCCTGCACCGCCCGCGCCACGAGGAGACCGCTCAGGTTCGGGGCGAGCGCGCACGCCACCGAGGCGACCGTGAAGACGGTGGCCCCGGCGACGAACATCCGCTTGTGCCCGAACATGTCGCCGAGCCGGCCGCAGAGGATCACCAGCGCCGCGTTGGCGATGAGGTAGGCGTTGATGACCCAGGTCATCGCGGCCAGGCCGCTGCCGAACTCCCGCGCCAGCACGGGCGTGACGATGTTGATGATCGACATGTCGAGCGACGACATGAACGACCCGAAGCTGACGATCGCGAGGATCAGCTTCGGGTCGCGCAGCGCGCCGCCCTTGCGGGTGGCACCGGCCAGCTCGTCCGGGGTCGTCGTCACTTCAGTTCCGCGATCACCGGAGCGAGCGCCTCCAGGTACTGCTCGTGGACGGAAATGTAGGTGACCCCCCACCGTTCCCGGCGCTCTTTCAGGTTCTCGACCATCTCCGCGGTGGTGCCGATGAGCCCCGCCGGGGCGCCCAGGCGCTCCTCGTCGGACATGCGCGGGGCGATCGCCTTGAGGTCCTGGGCGGCGGCCGACCGGTTCTCCGTCGGGTGCACGTGGTGGATCATCAGGTTCAGCTCGAGGTCCGCGAAGCGATCACCGGCGACGGCGCGGACCGTCTTCACGCGGGTGTCGAGTTCCTCCGCGGTGATCGCGCGCAGCTGGGCGGGCTCGCCGGGCCCGGGCGGTTCATCGGTGAGCGTGCTCAGCCCGACGATGTCGGCGTACTGCGCGGCGAGGCCGAGCGTGCGGTCCTGGCGGCCGGCGATCAGCAGCGGGGGCTTGGGGAGCGCGCCCGGCGACGCCTCTTCGGAGCGGGCGACCTCCACCGCCCGCCGCAGGTTGGCGACCCGGCCGGCGCGGCTGGGGAAGGGAATGCCCGCCTGCTCGTATTCGGCCGCGACGTAACCGGCCCCGAGCCCGAGCTCGAACCGGCCGCCCGTCAGCAGCTGCGCGGTCGCGATCTCCCTGGCCAGCAGGCTGCCGTTCCAGAACCCGCTGTTCAGCACGAAAGTGCCGACCTTCACCGAGCCGGCGGACTCCGCGGCGAGCAGGGCACCGGGGAACGGCGAAGGCATGCCGAGGTGGTCGGGGACCACGAGCACGTCGAATCCTCGCTCTTCGGCCCGTTTGCACTTCGCGATGAAGTCCTCGCGGCTACAGCGTTTGTGCAGACTCAGTCCGAACCGGAACGGTCTCGTGCTGTCCGCCATTTCAGCACCACCCCGTAACGCGGGTCTCAATGCCCGGATCAGGGCGAACTGAACTGTCCGAAATTGGCCCGTTTGTTGCCCATGCCACCAATTTATCCCCCGGTAACGGCCTGTTGGGTACTCGGCTCAATCTTCGCCAGCATACACGGCGGGCCCGGTCGTGGACACGGTTTCGCGCCCGGCGGTCAGCGGTACCGAGAGTGATCAATGCGGCCGACCGGCAGGCTCGCCAGAACGGCGGAAGCCATGATCGCTTCACCGGCGTCGTTGGCGTGAATGCCGTCGGCGCTGAGGATTCCCCGATCACGCGCCCGCGAATGGCGGGCGAGGTCGGCCAGGGTCACCCGCTCGTGCGCCCGGGACAGTTCCCGCACCAGCTCGCGCACCACCGGCATCCCGGCCGCGATCCGGCCGCGCAAGGGTTCCGGGACCGGCAGCGGCCCGGTGTCGAACGTCGCCACCAGCACCACGTCGCTGCCGCAGGCGAGCAGCGCCCGGATGATCCCGTCGATGTTCTCCGCGGTGCGCGCCGGCCGGAAGTCCCGCCGCATGACGTCGTTGCCCCCGCAGACGACGAACGCGAGGCCGGGGCCGAACCGGACGGCCGCGGCCTGCTGGGTCGCCGCCACCTGCGCCGAGGTCGCGTCGCGTTCGCCCAGGTTGAGCGCGGCCAACCCGGGCTGCTGCCGCCGGAGCGCGCGGACGACCCGGTCCGGCCAGCCCAGCCGCTCGTACCCCGCGACGGGGTCGGCCGACTTCGCCTCGGCCAGGCTGTCGCCGAGGAAGGCGACGCGCCGCCAGGGCGCGCCCCGGAGCAGCTCGTCTTCCTGATCGCGGCCCAGCACATCCGGATCGTCGCTTTCGTGCGCGTACGCCACGCGTGCCCCCGCTCCGCTTTTCCTTCATGCTAACGGGAATCCTGCCTTGCCGACCTTGACGAGGCTCGCGCGAGCCGGTTAGGGTCGAGCGCACATTCCGGGCCCAGGGGGAAGTCCGTGACCTCGTTGCCGGCGGTGACCCTTGCGGTGCAAGGGAGAATCGGCACGATCCGGCTGAATTCCCCGCCGCTGAACGCACTCGACGCGCGGGGGCGGGAGGAACTGCGCCGGGCGGCGGCCATGGCGGCGGAAGATCCGGACGTCGCGGCCGTGATCCTGTACGGCGGCCGCAACAAGTTCTCGGCGGGCATCGACGTGCGGGAAATCGCCACGCTGGCCTACGCCGAAGTGCTTCCCCTGGTGCAGCGGATGCAGGACGCGTTCACCGCCGTCGCGGAGATCCCGAAACCGGTCGTCGCGGCGATCACCGGGTTCGCCGTCGGCGGTGGCTGCGAACTCGCGCTGACCGCGGATCACCGGATCTGCGCCGACACCGCGCGGATCGGGCTGCCGGAGACGACGCTCGGCGTGATTCCCGGCGCGGGCGGAACCCAGCGGCTCAGCCGGCTGGTCGGCGTCTCCCGCGCCAAGGAGCTGATCTACACCGGCGAGGTCCTGCCTGCCGGCCGTGCCCACGAAATCGGCCTGGTCGACACCGTGGTCCCGGCCGGCGAGGTGCTCACCGCGGCCACCGCGTGGGCGGCCCGGTTCGCCGGTCCGCCGGCCTGACCGGACCGGGTTCACTGTCCTTTGCGGACAGTGCAGGCGCCGTCAGGCTCCTGGCTCGCGCCGGCGGAGGAAGTTGAGCACGGTCACCCGGAACACCGGCTCCCCCGCGTCGTCGACCAGCTCCGCGAGCGTGCGCACCAGACCACGATCGGGCTTCGAATTCGACGCTTTGCTGTCGACCACGGTGACGCGCAGGTGCAGGCGGTCGTCCGGCCGCACCGGACGCAGCCAGCGCAGCTCGTCGACGCCCGGGCCGCCCAGGCTTGCGACACTGGAAAGGTAGTGCTGGGCGAACAAGCGCATCATCAGCGCCGCGGTGTGCCAGCCGCTGGCGATGATCCCGCCGAACGGCCCGTCCGCCGCGGCCACCGGATCCACGTGGAACGGCTGGGGGTCGTATTCCTTCGCGAACTCGACGATCTGGGCCTCGGTGACCGACACCGATCCGAACTCGTACGTCGAACCCGGGACGTAGTCCTCGAAGTAGCGCTGGTCGAGCGGGGTGGCGAACTCCTGGCTCGCCGCCGGTTCACTCATGCCATCTCCTGAAGTCTCCACGGCTCGCGCCCACCGTAGCACGGAGCGTGACCGGTCAGGAGACGGATCGTTTCGAGTCGGTGCCCACCGGGAGGAAGCCGTCGACACCGGCCGGCGGCACCTTCAGGTCGGTGACCTTCAGCGCCACCAGCAACGGTCCCGTCATGGCCGTCGTCACCACGGCCATGACCACGAGCAGGGTGTACAGCGGAGGGTCCAGGAGTCCCAGCTGGAGGCCGACCGTCAGGACCACCAGTTCGGTCAGCCCGCGGGTGTTCATCAGCGCGCCGACCGCGAGCGCGGTCCGGTTGTCCAGCCGCGCGGCGCGGGCACCGAGGTAACCGCCGCCGAGCTTGCCGCCCACGGCCACCACCAGGATCACCGTCAGCGTCAGCAGGTCCGCGAGGCCGAAGCCGGAGAGGTCGACCTGCAGGCCCGCGATCACGAAGTAGATCGGCAGCAGCAGCCCGCCCAGCCGGCTCGCCTGGCGGATGATTTCCGCGTGGGTCCCCGGTTCGACGTCGCGCGGCAGCACGACGCCGAAGAGGAACGCGCCGAAGATGAAGTGCAGCCCCAGGAACTCGGTGATCCCGGCGGAGACCAGCATGCCGACGAACAGGACGACGAACCGGTCTTTCGGCAGCCTCCGCGACGACCGCGCGCCACCCGGCCGCAGCAGCCGCCGCACCAGCGGGCGGACCGCCAGGAGGACGGCGAGGTACGGCACGAGCAGCACCAGCCGCCACGGGCTCGCCCCCAGCGGGTTCACCAGGGCGACCACCACGATCAGGAGGCACCACACGAGCGCGTCGCTGAGCGACGCCGAGGTCAGCGCCAGCACCCCGAGCCTGCTGCGCTGGAGGCCGCGCTCGAACAGGATGCGCGCCAGCACCGGGAATGCCGTGACCGCCATGGACACCGCGAAGAACATGACGAACGCGGTGCGGTCCGGGACGCCGCGGGACGAAGCGAGGAACAACCCCAGCCCGGTGCCCAGGGCCAGCGGCAGCAAGGTGGCCGCGGCGGACACCGCGACGGCCGCCCGGGCCCCGCCGGTGCGGGCCAGGTCGACCTCGAGCCCGACGGCGAACATGAACAGCGCGACGCCGAGGCTCGCGAACGCGGTCAGCTCCGGCCGGATGGCCGGCCGGATCAACGTCGCCGCCAGCTCGCCGTGGAACAACGTGGGCCCCAGCAGGACACCGGTCACGATCTCCCCGACGACCGCGGGCTGGCCGAGCCGGACCGCCAGCCCGCCGAGCAGCCGGCCCAGCGCCAGGATGACGGCGACCGCGGCGAACAGTTGGACGGCAGCAGTCATTTCGGCTGATCCTCCCCGGCGAAGAAGTCCGTGATCAGGGCGTTCACCTCGGCCGGGCGCTCGAGGAAACCGAAGTGCCCGCAGTCCGGGAACTCCGCGTAGCGGCACGACGGGATCGCGCCGGCGACGGCACGCGCCTCGGCGGGCGGCATGATCACATCGCGCCCGAACGCGACGACCAGCGCCGGGCAGCGCACCCCGCGCAGCTCGGCCACCCGGTCGTAGCCGATGGTCGCCTCGTACTGGGCCGCCGCGCCTTCGCCGCCCGGGCGGAAGAAGTCGTAGGCGGACAGCCAGGCCGCGACGAAATCGTCGTCGGCCAGGGTGGCCGGCCCGAACAGCTGGGACATCGACACGACGGCTTCGAAGAGCCCGGTGTCCGGGCCGGTGGCCCGCATCGCCTGCGCGTAGCCGCGGCCGAGCGCACTCCGGTAGGCGTCCGCCCGGCCCCGGGTCCCCAGCAGGCACACGGCCCGGACCAGATCGGGCCGGGCGAGCGCGAACTCCTGGGCGATCATCGCCCCGAGCGAGGCACCGACCAGCCGGCACGGCCCGAGCTCCAGCGCCTCGGCGAACTCCACCGCGTCCGAAACCAGATCGGCCAGCGTGAACGGCTTCGGGTGTTCCCGCGTGCGCCGCGTGTGGCGCAGGTCGGCGGTCAGGACCCGGTAGCCCGCCGCCTCCAGCGCGGGCACCTGGTGCCGTTGCCAGATCGAGGCGCGTGAGGCGGCGGGCGGGATCAGCAGGACCGGCTCACCCGCACCCCGGTCCTGGTACGACACCTCCGTGTCGCTGATTTCGACGGTCGGCATCGTGGTGCCCTCCCGGCGGCAGGCAGGGTCAGCCGGCCGGCCGCTCGCGGCCGATCCCGAGCGGCTTGGTCACCAGGTAGAGCCCGGAGGCCGTGTCGTGCAGGTCGCTCGGGTCGATCCGCAGCGGTGCGAGGTTCGACGGCTGCCCGTCTTCGTTGCCCGCGTCGGCCCGGGCCTTCGCCCGCTCGGCCTCTTCGACCAGCTCGGTCAGCACGGCGGTGCCTTCGGCGGCCTCGGCGTCGCGGAGGTCGCTGAGCCCGGCGACGATCTCCACGAAGGCCGCGTTGGAGCCGTCCCGCTGGAGGTTCTCGGTTTGCCGCACCATCCGCTGGGCCAGCCAGAAGTAGCTGTCCTTGCCCTTGTACTGCTCGTACACGCCGGAGACGAGGACCAGCAGGCGCGCGTAGGCGTTGCGGTACAGGGTTTCGTAGAACCCGGCCGCCTCGGCCTCGGTGACCTCCTCGCGGATCGTCGCGAGGATCGACGCGGAGGCGAGCATCGCGCTGTAGAGGGCCAGGTGGACGCCGGTCGACAGCAGGGGGTCGAGGAAGCACGCGGCGTCGCCGACCTCGTAGTGGCCGGGGCCGCAGAACCGGTCCGCCACGTAGGAGAAGTCCTGCTCGATCCGGACGGGCTGCTCGAAGACGGCTTCGCTCATCAGCTCCTTGACCGTGTCCGAATCGTCCACGATGCTCAGCAGCATCTCCTCGTTCGAACCGTACTTCCGCCGCTTCTCGAGGAAATTCGCCTGGTGGGTCACGAAGCCCACGCTGTGCACACCGCCGCGCAGCGGGATGACCCAGTACCAGCCTTCCGGGTGGGAAATGACGTCGATCCCGCCGGCGGGCGTGTTGGGCAGGGTCTTCCCGCCCTTCCAGTAGCCCCAGATGGCGACGTTGCGGAAGATTTCGTGCGGGCGCCGGTTCTTGAAGTACTGCGAAGAGAGCACTCCCGAGCGCCCCGAGGCGTCGATCACGTAGTCGAAGCCGGTGGTGTTCGTCTTCCCGGGGTCGGCGGAATCCGTCCACTCCGCGGCGTAGGGGCGGCCGTCCTCGAAGAGGACGCGCTTGACGTTCGCGCCCTGCCGGACGTCGGCACCCTGCTCCGCCGCGTGCTCGAGCAGGATCTGGTCGAAGTGCTCGCGTTCGACCTGCCACGAGGAAACGTTGGTGCCGAACAGCTCCGACCAGTTGATGGTCCAGTCTTCTTCGGCGCCCCACCGCAGGAGCGCGCCGCGCTTGGCCGGGTACCCCTGCGCGTCGATCTTGTCCACGACACCGGACAGGCCGAGCACGACCCGGCACGACGAGGCCAGCGACTCACCGATGTGGTACCGCGGGAAGTGTTCCCGCTCCAGCAGGAGCACGTCGACCCCGTTGCGCGCGAGCAGCGCGGCCGCGGTCGAACCGCCGGGTCCGCCGCCGATCACCAGTACCTTCTTGGTCATGTGGCTCCCTTGCTCGTGGAGTACTCGGGTACTTTCCTTGCCCGGGGCGGGCCGGGTATTTTTCCGCCCGGCACCGAAGAGGGCCGCTCGCCTGGCGAATTCCGGCTCCTTTCGGAGGATATGAACGTCGATTCGGCGTTGTCAAGGGAACTGGATTTCAGAAACCCACTAGAGTGCACTAAGAGCGAATTTAGCGAATTCCTGCCGATTGTTTGGCGGCCGGGTTTATCGTCGGCGACGCGGTGCCCAGTCGTCTCCGACCGCTTCGAGGAGTGTGCATGTCCGACGTCGCGTCCCCCCCATCGGGCACCGGCACCGGCGAGCCCGGTTGCGCCTTCGTGACCGGCGTTTCGCGCGGTATCGGCCGCGCCGTGGTGCTCGAACTGGCCGCCGCCGGCTATGACGTCGCCGGCTGCTTCATGACCGGCGCGGCGGAAGCGGAAGCCTTGGCGGACGAGGTGAAGCAGCTGGGACGGCGGGCGCTGTTCGCCTCGTGCGACGTCCGCGACCGGCAGGCGGTCGAAGAGCTCGTCGACCGCGCGGACACCGAAATCGGCCCGCTCACCGCGCTGGTCAACAACGCCGGCATCACCCGCAACGGGCCGGTCGCGCTGATGTCGGACGCCGCTTGGCACGACGTCCTCGACGTCAACCTCACCGGGGTTTGGAACGTGTGCCAGCCGGTCCTGTTCCGGTTCATGCGCCGCCGCCGTGGCGCGGTCGTCACGATTTCGTCCATCGTCGGCATCCGCGGATTCGTCACCATGGCGAACTACGCGGCCGGAAAGGCCGGCCTCATCGGCCTGAGCAAGACCTTGGCGCGCGAAGGGGCCCCGTACGGGATCCGGGTCAACGTCGTCGCGCCGGGAATCACCGAAACGGCGTTGCTGGACGACATTCCGCCGTCGGCCCGGCCCAAGGCGCTGGAGAACATCCCGCTCGGCCGCTTCGCCCGGCCGGAGGAGATCGCCGGCGTCGCCGCGTTCCTGCTTTCCGACCGCGCGTCGTACGTGACCGGGCAGGTGCTCCAGGTCGACGGCGGCGCCGCGATGTGACCGGCGGCCGCCGGCCCGATCCAGCTCAACGACCCTGAGGAGTGCCTGTGTCCATCGGAATCGTCGGCTTCGGCTCGTACCTCCCGGCGCGCCGGGTGACGAACGCGGAGGTCGCGGGCTGGGCGGGCACCACCGAGGACTGGATCGCCACGGCGACGGGGGTCCGGGAACGCCGGTACGCCGCCGGCGACGAGGCCACGTCCGACCTCGCCGTGGCCGCCGCGAGGTCCGCGCTGGGCGACGACGCCGAGCTCCGGGCGCGGCTGGCGGTGATCATCCTGGCGACCTCGACGCCGGATCAGCCGCAGCCGGCCACCGCCGCGCTCGTCCAGCGGGCGCTGGAGCTGCCCGGGGTGCCCGCGTTCGACCTCAACGCCGTGTGTTCGGGCTTCCTCTACGCGGTCACGGTGGCCGAGGCCATGCTGACCCGGTCGACGCCGGACGCGACCGCGCTGGTCGTCGGGGCCGACAAGTACTCGGCGATCATGAACCGGGCCGACCGGCGAACGGTCAGCCTCTTCGGCGACGGTGCCGGGGCCGTGGTGCTGGGCCGGGTCCCCGAGGGGTACGGGATCCACGCCACGCACCTGATCACCGACGGGCAGTACAGCGAGATGATCGAGGTCCCCGGCGGCGGGACCCGGCGTCCGTGGGGGTCCCCGGACGCGGCGGACGAGGACTACCTGTTCCGGATGAACGGCTTCACGGTCCGCGAGTACGTGCTGAAAACCCTGCCCGTGGCCGTGCGGGCGGTCCTCGACGAGGCGGGGATGAAACTCGGCGAAATCGATCGGCTGATCGTGCACCAGGCGAACCCGAAGCTCGTCGAAATGTGCGCGACCGAACTGGGGGTGCCGATCGGGAAACTGCCGTTGACCGCGGTCGAACTGGGGAACACCGCGGTCGCGTCGGTGCCGATCACCCTCGCCGCCGCGCACCGGCGGAAGCCGCTGCGCCGCGGCGAGCGGATCCTGCTCGCCGCCGTGGGCGGCGGTCTCAGCACCGGGGCCGTCCTGCTCACCTGGTACTGAGCGGCGCCGGCCCGGTGTTCCCACCGGCTCAGTGAAAAGTGCCCACAACCGGAGAAAGAAGGCAAGCATGGCGAGCACGGACGGCTGGCACGAAGTCGTGGCCTGGATCACCGATCAGCAGGACACGGACTCCCGGCGTGCCGAACTCGAACCCGACCTCGACCTGTTCGAGACCGGGATCCTCACTTCGCTGCAGGTGATCGAGCTCCTGGTGGTGATCGAGCAGGCCGGCGGGCGGAAAGTGGACCGGATGCAGATCGAGCCCGACGACTTCCGCACGCTGGCCGCCCTGCAGCGCAAGTTCTTCCCCGGCCTGCAGGCGCGGGCGTCGTAGCCGGCCACCGCGGAACCGGGCGCAGAGGAGGGCAGGGCGTGGTCGACGAAGGTTACGTGCTCCGGCTGGACCGGCCCGGTGATCCCGGCAGCCTGGCGCCTGCCGCACGCCCGCGGCGGGCGCCCGGTCCCGGCGAGGTGGAGGTCGAAGTCGCGGCGGCGAGCCTGAACTTCGCGGACGTGCTGGTCGTCCTCGGGATGTACCAGTCGATCGGCGCCGGCGGGGCGCACGCCCTCGGCCTCGACGGCAGTGGCACGGTCACCCGGACCGGGCCCGGAGCCGACGGGCTGAGCCCCGGCGACCGGGTGGTCTTCTTCGCCGAAGGCGCCCTCGCCTCGCACGTGGTGGTGCCCGCGGAGCTGGTCGTGGCCGTGCCCGGTCCGCTCACCGCGGCCGAGGCCGCGACGCTCCCGGTCGCCTACCTGACCGCTTGGTACGCCCTGGTCCGCCTGGCCCGCCTCGCCCGGGGCGAGACCACGTTGATCCATTCCGCGGCCGGCGGAGTCGGCCTGGCCGCGGTGAACGTGGCCACGCACCGGGGAGCCCGCATCCTGGCCACCAGCGGCACCGGGAAAAAACGGCAGTACCTGGCCGAAATCGGCCTCGAGCACGTCATGCCGTCGCGGTCGCTGGACTTCGTGGCGGAGACCCGCGCGGTCGCGGAGGACGGCGTCGACGTCGTGCTGAACTGCCTCACCGGTGCGGCCCAGCAGGCCGGTCTGGACCTCCTGCGCCTGCACGGCCGGTTCGTCGAGATCGGCAAGCGGGACATCCACGGCGGCGGGACGATCGCGCTGGCGCCGTTCCGGAACAACATCAGCATGTACAGCGTCGATCTGCTGCTGCTCAGCCGGGTCGACCGGCCGCTCGTGCGGGCGCTGCTGCACGAGCTCGCCCCGTTGTGGGCGGACGGCACGCTGGCCCCGCTGCCGCATTCGGTGCACGAGGTGACCGACGCGGCGGCGGCGTTCCGCACGATGACCACCGGACGGCACATCGGGAAGACGGTGCTGACGTTCTGACCCCGCCGGTCAGCGGGCTTCGAACACCAGCCGGGCCAGTCCGAGGTGACCGCGTTCGAAGCCGCTCCTGGCCGCGCCCAGGTAGCGGTCGTAGTCCGCCACCACCTTCGCACCCACCAGCTCGGCCGCCTCCGCCGAGCGCGCCCGCAACGCCCGCTGCCAGGCGTCGCAAGTGCGGGCGTAGTGGTCGCCGTCGTTGCGCACGCGCACGACGTCGAACAGCCGCTCGCTCGCCTCGATGACTTCCGACAGCCACGGCAGCTCCGACTCCGGGAACACCGTGTCGGCCATGAACAGCAGATCGCGGACGGTTTCCCGGTCCATGACCACGTTGTTGCCCTTGATGTTGGTCTGCACCACGAGCCGGCCGCCGGCGCGCCGCAGCCAGTGCCGGCACCGCTCGAAGAACCGGCGGTAGGCCGCCACCCGGCCGGACCGGCCCAGCCCGAAGTCCGCGAAGTGCTCGAAGGCGCCGATGGAGATGATGGCGTCGTACTCGGCCGAGGGGTCGTGATCCACCCAGTTCTCGACCCGCGCTTCGGAGCGCTCGTCGCCCCGCCCGGCGATGTGGGCGGCCTGGGCCGGGCTGAGCGTGAGCCCCGTGGCGTGCCCGACCCCGTGGACCTCGACCAGCCGGTCGAGCAACGCACCCCAGCCGCAACCGACGTCGAGCACCCGTCCGGCGCCGGTGGCCCGCGCCGCCTCGCTCAGGTGGTCCAGCTTGCGGTACTGCGCCGCGTCCAGCGTGTCGCGCTCGTCGTCTGTCCACAATGCACACGAGTAGACCAGCGATCCGCCGAGCCAGAGCCGGTAGAAGCCGTTGCCGGCGTCGTAGTGGCTCCTGATCGCCGAGGGTGAGGCCCCCGCGTAGTCCGCGGTCATCCACCGCTCCTTTTCCGGCCGAGTTCGATGACGGCGAGCGGGTCCAGGCCGCCGGTTTCGCGGAGGGCGGCGCAGCGGTGCCGCTGGATCTTCCCGCTCGGGGTCTTGGGCAGGCTGCCGCGCTCGAGGAAGACGCATTCGTCGAGCGCCACGGCGGCCTTGGCCATGGCGACGTCGGCAGCACGCAGGGCAACGCTCGTGTAGTCGTCGACGCGCTCGGACAGCTCGGCGAACAGCGTCAGCCGGCCTCCTTCGGAGAGCAGCGAGCTGCAGCCGCGCCGCACCACGCCGATCGTGTCGATCGCCCGCTCGATCTCCTGGGCGTAGACCTTGCGCCCCGCGACGGTGAGCATGTCGTCGCTGCGGCCGACGGGGTAGAACCGGCCGTCCCGCAGGAAGCCGAGGTCGTTGGTGAGCAGGGTGCCGTCGTGGAAGTGCGCCCGGGTCCGGTCCGGGTCCGCCCAGTACCCGTCGCCCAGGCTCGGCGACGAGACCCGGACCTCCCCCACCGCGGCTTCCGGCACGCCCGGCAGGCGCACGCCCGCGGCGGGGACACCCGCGCTGACGAGCAACCGCGCGCCGGCACCGGCGGGATCGGCGGCGACGAGTTCGCCGGCCGCCAGCGCGGCCGCGTCGAGGCTGAGGAAGGCGGGCGGCTCGTGCAGCGGGGTGTGGGTGACGGCGAGGGTCGCCTCGGCGAGCCCGTACGCGGGCATGAAGGCGGTCTCACGGAAGCCGTACCCGGCGAAGGTCTCCGTGGCGAACCGCATGGTCTCCCACTCGACCCGTTCGGCACCCAGGATGCACGTCTTCAGTGCGAGCGGTCCGCCCAGCCGGGCCCGGCCGTTCGCGTGGGCGCGGGCGGCCAGGTGCAGCGCGGTGTTCGTGCCCACCGTGATGTTCGCGCCGAAGTCGGCCACGTCCCCGAACCAGGTGCGCGGCGAAAGGGTGAACCGCTCCGGAGTGGACAGGCAGAGGTCGAAGCCGTGCGCGAGCGGGGTGAGCAGGCAGCCGAACATGCCCATGTCGTGGGACAGCGGCAGCCAGGACACGGTGACGTCGCGACCCGGTTCGCCCTCGAGCATCGCCATGATCAGGTCCAGCTGGGCCGCGATCGCCCGTGCGCTCAGCAGGCACCCCTTCGGCGTGCTGGTGCTGCCCGAGGAGTACTGGACGAACGCCACGTCGTCGTGCTCGGGCGGGGTGGCGGGCACCCGCCCGGAGTCGGCCAAGGACTCCCACGACAGCGCGTCCCGGCCCGCCGCGATGCCGGCCGGGACGAGGCCCAGCAGCGTCTCGTCCACCACGAAGAGCTCGGGCTCCAGTTGCGCGCACATGGTTCCGAGCTGGCGCGTGTACTCCTCGAAGCTCATCCCCCTGGCCGGGACCGGCAGCGAGGCCAGGGTGCCGCCGGCGAGCCACACCGCGAGCACGCCGCGGACGGCGGACGGCGAATTGGTCAGCACCGCCGCGACCCGGGCGCCCGGGCGGACGCCGTGCCGCCGCAGTCCCGCCGTCATGCGTTCCGCGTCGCGGACCACCTCGGCCCAGGTGGCGGTGACGAACGCCGCGCCGGTCCAGCAGTGCAGCTTCGCACCGGAGGAACCGGCGGCGGTGAACACGCGGTCCCACAACGATCCCCGGTCACTCGTCATGAGCGGCGTCCGTGATCCGGGCGTGCCGCCCGCTGCGGGGCATCCGGGCCCAGGTCCGCATCTTCTCGTCCTGCCGTTCCCGGTCGACCCGGACCACGTCCCAGGCCAGCCCGGCCGCCTCGAGGCCACGCACGAGCAGCGCGCTCAGGTCCGGCTCCCACCAGCGCATGCCGTGCGAGGCGGACTTCGGGAAGGCGTGGTGGTTGTTGTGCCAGGACTCACCGAGTGACGGAATCGCCAGCCAGGCGACGTTGCGGGACTCGTCCGGGGTCGCGAACCGGCGGGTGCCGAAGTAGTGGCCGACCGAGTTGACCGCGTAGGTCGTGTGGTTGAGCAGCAGGATCCGCACCGGGCCGCCCCACAGCGCGGCGCTCAGCATCCCCGCGGCCGAGGCGGTCAGCGCGAGGCCGAGCAGGCCCGGCAGCACCACCCCCGCCAGGACGATCGGCAGGAAGTTCCGCGAGATGACGCGGATGTCCCGGTCCCGCGCGAGGTCCGGGCAGTAGCGCACCGGATCCGAGCTGAGGTTCGTGTCGAACAGCCAGCCCATGTGGGCGTGCCACAGCCCCTTCAACGCCGCGATCAGCCCGGTCCGCTCGTCGTCGTAGGGGCTGTGCGGGTCGCCCGGCCGGTCCGCGACGCGGTGGTGCCGCCGGTGGTGCGCGGTCCAGATCAGCGGGGGTGCCTGGCCGGCCATCGAGCCGCACACCACCAGGGCGATCTTGACCGCTCTGGTCGTGCGGAACGACCGGTGGGCCAGCAGCCGGTGGTAGCCGACCGTCACCCCCAGGCCGGTGAGCAGGTACATCAGCACGAGCGCGGCGAGATCGGCCGGACCGACCAGCGTGTTCCACAGCAGGACGATCGCCACGGCGAACCCGAGCAGCGGGATGACCGACGCGGCCAGGACGTACCCGTGGTGTTGACGCCCGTTCATCGCACCCCCTACGCCTCGCGGGCCAGGCTCTCGTTGGCCAGTGACACCAGGTCGCCGATGGTCCGGACGCCGGCCGCCCGTGACGTGTCGAACTGCACCCGGTACTCCTCTTCGAGCGTGAACACGACCTCGGCGAGCTGCAGGCTGGACAGCCCGGCCTGCTCGAGCTCCGTGTCCGCGGCCAGCCGGACGTCGGTGCGTGCCCGGCCGCGCAGCTGCGCCCGGACCAGCCGGGCCACGTCTTCGGCGGTGATCATCGGATTCCTTCCTGCCGGTGGGCCAGGCGCGACGAAGCACTCGGCCGCCAGATCGGGTGGAGCGACGGGCCGCCCGGGAGCGGGATCTCGGCTCCCAGCGGGTGCGCGCCCAGCCAGCGCCAGAGGGTCAGGTTCACCTTGCTCGAGGCCTCCGCGTAGACCGCCACGTCATGAGCGTCGAACAGAGCGCAGACCTCCTTCGTGGTGCCGGCCCGGACGGCCTCGAGCTGCTGTTCCGGCCGGGTGCCCGCGAACATCACGTGCCAGTGCTCGGGCAGGCCGGCCGGCGCGTGCTCGTCGAGCAGGCGCATGCAGGTGACCGAGCGTTCCCCGCCCGAGCCGGTGGCCGCGGCGAGCGCGTCCAGGTAGGCCTCGTTCGCCTGCTCGGTGAGGTCCGGTTCACCCGGCGGCGACAGCACGACCACGGATTCGTGGCCGGAGGTGGCCAGGATGCTCCCGTGGTGGTCGAGCAGCAGCTCGGTGGTGACGCGGAAGAAGCCGTCCATGAGCTCGGCCCGCCCCGCGGTGTCCAGGGGGAAGATCCACTCCAGCACCGGATCGCCGGCGAACGCGGCCGTCAGGGTGCGGGTCGTCGCTTCGACGTCGGTGCTGCTGATCAGCGCTGATCCTTCGGTGACGATCATCGGGGCTCCTCACCCGCTCGGGATCGGTGTCCGGCCCGCGTGGCCGACCGGTGCGCGGCGATGACGGCGTCCGCGCAGGCGTCCGCGATCCGGTCGTCCGTCTGCCAGTTGCAGACCGACAGGCGCAGCGCCGGGGTGCCCCGCCAGGTCGTCGCGCTGGCCCACGCGACGCCCCCGCGGCGGAGCTCGGTGACGACCCGGCCGACGTGCCCGGCCGCGTCATCGGGACTGTCGAACAGCAGGAGCACCTGGTTGAGGACCACGTCGTTGCCGACCCGCACGCCGGGTTCGGCCCCCAAGCGGCCGGCCAGCCGGCCGGCGAGCCGGCAACACCGCTCGACGAGCTGGGCCACGCCGTCCCGGCCGAGGTGGCGCAACGTCGCCCACAGCACCAGCGAGCGGGCGCGGCGCGACATTTCGGGCGAATAGTCGAGGGGATCCCGGTGCTCCGCCCCGCCGTGGGCCAGGTAGGCCGCCTGCGTCCGCAGCGCGGCCCGGTGCGCCTCGGGGTGCGCCACGAAGGCCAGCCCGCAGTCGTAGGGCACGTTCAGCCACTTGTGCGCGTCGGTGGCCCAGGAGTCGGCCGAGGCCAGCCCCCGCACCCGGGCGGCCGTCCGCGGGCCGGCCGCCGCCCACATGCCGAAGGCCGCGTCGAGGTGCAGCCAGCCCCGGTGCGCGCGGACCCGCGCGGCGATCTCGGGCAGCGGGTCCACGGCGCCGGTGTCGACCGTGCCGACCTGGGCGCAGACGATCAGCGGCCCGTCGCCTGCCGCGAGCGCGGCGTCCAGCGCGTCCAGGCGCAGCCGGCCCTGGCCGTCGGTGGCGAGCCGCGCCACCTGCCCGCCCAGCCCGAGCAGGCTCAGTGCGCGGGTGACGGTGACGTGGCACCCCTCGCTGACCAGGACCCGGGGCACCGGAGCACCGACGAGGCCGCGCTCGCCGACGTCCCAGCCGCGCTCGGCGAACACGTGGTGCCGCGCCGCGGCGAGCCCGGTCAGGTTGGCGCTCGCGCAGCCGGAGGTGATCCCCGCGGTCGTTCCCGCGGGCAGCCCGAACAGCTCGACCAGCCACGAGACGACGATCTCCTCGGCCACCGCCGCGACCGGGCTGGTCGAATACAGCGCGCCGCACTGGTCCCAGACCGACGTCAGCCAGTCGGCCGCCACCGAGACCGGGTGCGCCCCGCCCATGACGAACCCGAAGAACCGGCCGGAATGCGAAGCCAGCACCCCCGCTTCGCCCGCGGTCATCAACGTGGCCAGCGCCGCCCGCGGATCCGCACCCTCACGGGGCAGGGCGCCGCCGAGTGCCGCGTGCAGTTGTGCCTCGTCCGCGGGCTCCGGGAAGGGGTCCGCGTCGGTGCGGGCGTAGTGGGCCAAGGCGTGTTCGTACACCGCGCCGAGCAAAGCCGCCCTCTCGTCGGCGGTGGCCGGTACGCCGACCGATCCGCGAAACTGCTGTTCCTGAATGGCCGATGCCATGTCTCCCCTGAGGAAAGAGGCGCGCCGTCAAGCGGGCCGGAATACGTTCGCCCAGCCTAAGTTCCATCCGATAAAACGTGGAAAAAAATCGCTTAAGCCGCCCTAACGGCAGTTGTCACACCGCACCGAACGGTCACACCGGCACGGGAACGGGTGCCGGCGCGCCCAGCTTCCCGTCGAGCCATTCTTCGCGGGCGAGCACCGAGCGGTGGAGCTGCCGCAGCCGGGCACTCGGTTCCATCCCCAGCGCATCGACCATGGTTTCCCGCAGCTGCTGGTACGCCCGCAGCGCATCCGCCGTGCGCCCGGTCTGGTAGAGGGCGATCATCAAGTAGTAGTAAAGGTTTTCCCACGACGGAAAACTCTCGATCAGGCCGTAGATCTCGCCGATCAGCGCGGGCAGCCTGCCGAGCCCCAGCTCGAGCCCGAGCCGGCGCTCGCAGACGACGATCCGGCGTTCGTCGATCTGGCGGGCCATCCGTTCCACGGCCGCCAGCGAGCGGAGGTCGCCCAGCGCGGGGCCGCCCCAGAGGGCGAGCGCCTGGCCGAGCAGCTCGGAGGCCCGCTCCGGGGCCCCGCCCGCCTCGGCCACCGAAGCCGCGGTGACCAGCGATTCGAACTCGGCCCGGTCGGTCAGCAACCGGCCGGCGTCCATCAGGTAGCCGGGGGCCCGGGTGGTCAGCACCGATCCCCCGATGCCGGCGCCGTCCAGGAGCTTGCGCAGTTGCGACACGTAGACCTGCACCGCGGTCGCGGCGGTCCGGGGCGGGCGGTCCCACAGGCTCCGCACGAGCTGGTCGGCGGACACCACACGACCGGCGTTCAAGCACAGCAGTGCCAGCAGCGAACGCACCTTGAACCCGGACGGCGTGATCTCGGCCCCGGTCGGCGACCTGATCTCGAACGACCCCAGTAGCTTCACCCTCATGCGTTTCCCCCCATCATTTTCGCAAAATGCCAAAGCTGGGATACTCGGTCCATTTCCGTGCAAGGAAACCTGCAGCCGGGCCTTCTGCATCCACCCTGGAGAACCACCCCTTGTCCCGAGTCGGACCGCGTGACAAAATCAGCCGTCACGTCACTTCGAGCGCACAGGAACCCCCGCCGGACACCCCTGGCCGGCAACCGTCCCGATCCCGCCCCGGCCGCCGCGCGAGGGCAGCGCCGGATCACCGCGCGGCGCGCACCCGCAGAGAAACCCCTATCGCGACCACGTCAGTCGTCAACCGATGCTACACGAACCCTGGTAGCCGTCAACCCACGTGGTCGGTACCATGCCTGAAATATTCCAATATCCCCAAGGGAACCAGGGTGACTGACGAAAGCCGACCGGGCGCCGGTCGCCTCGCGACTCGCCTCA
Organism: Amycolatopsis sp. NPDC005003; assembly: GCF_053600695.1. Taxonomy (NCBI): domain Bacteria; kingdom Bacillati; phylum Actinomycetota; class Actinomycetes; order Pseudonocardiales; family Pseudonocardiaceae; genus Amycolatopsis; species Amycolatopsis sp. NPDC005003. Next base: position 61,142 of record NZ_JBSGAI010000030.1, read on the forward strand.
ACCACCTGTTCGCCACGGTCCACCCGCGCGGGCGCGGGCCGTACAGCAACGAGGAGGTGGCCAAGGCGATCCGCGCGCAGGGCGGGGACATTTCCAAGGCGTACCTCGCCTACCTCCGGAACGGGTCCCGGAACAACCCCACCATGCAGCACCTCGCGGCACTGGCCGCATTCTTCGGCGTCAGCCCCGCCTACTTCTTCGACGACGAGGTGGCCGCCGACACCGACGCGAAGATCTCCGAACTGGCGGCGCTCCGGGAGGCCGGCGTCGGCCAGGACCGCTGGCAGAGCCTGCAGGACGCCGAGATCAAGCGGGTCGCGATGCGCGCGGCCGGGCTCTCGCCGCGGGGCCTCCGAGCCGCCGAGGCCGTGCTCGACAACCTGCGCGCCATGGAAGGCTTGCCCGCCCCGGACGAAGATCCGCACGCCGGGCCGGGCCCGGCGGACGGCGGCTGACCGGCGCCCGTCCCGATCACCGGGCCATCCGGTTCCGGTGATCAGCACCGGAAGCGACGATCCTTTCCGCATCCCGCTCGTGCCACAATGAGATCGAGGCACCGGAGGGGATGTCGATGCGTGACGTGGCTGCACCATGAGCCGGCGGCGCCGCTCGCCGAGAACGCTTCCGCGGCAACTGTTGCGCGACTGCGAAGCACTCATCAATGGTCTGGACCTGCCGGATCCGTTCGACATCCGGTCGCTGTGCGACCGCCTCGCGGCGAAGCGGCACCGCCCGATCCGGCTGGCGCAGATGGCATTGCCCGCCGACAGCCCGGGCGGCCTGCTGGTGTCGACGAAATCCGCCGACTACATCTTCTACGACTGCCGGATCAGTTCCATGCACCAGCTGCACGTGATCGCGCACGAGATCGGCCACCTCCTGTGGGAACACCGCGCCGGCGGCGGCGACGCCGAGGCCTCCCGCAGCCTGCTGCCGGACGACTTCTCCCCCGCGCTGATCCGGAACATGCTGGGCCGCAGCCACTACGACGACCCGGAAGAGTACGCCGCGGAAGTCTTCGCCACCCTCATCCTGCCCAGGGTCAGCAGCTGGTCGCCCGAGCCGCCCAGCGTCGCCCCGGAAGTCGCCGCGCTCGTCGCCCGGCTGGAGCGGTCACTGCAGGACAGTGACGAGGGCCCGCGGTGATCGACGCCGCCACGGCGCAGTTCGACATCCTGTTCCCGATCTGCGCGCTGGCCAGCTTCGTCGCACTCCTCTACAAGCTGCGAGACCTCCGCCGCGACCGGGGCAACGCGGCCCTGCGGGCGCTCTGCGCGGGCCGGGCGTCGACCGCCCTCGCGTACGTCTTCCTCACACCGGCGCTGTTCACCCGCCTCGACGCGGCCCTCGGCACGCACAACCTGGGCGCGCTGCTCAGCAATTCGTGCATCATCCTGAGCGCGCTCACCTCCCAGGTGATGCTCCTGTACTGGTTCCACAGCCCGGAGGTCGCCCGGCGCCGCGCCCGCTGGGTGAGCGGCGGCTACCTGACCGTCGTGGGCGTCATGGCCGGGCTCTTCGTGCTGTCGGCCCCATCGGGGGAACACCCGGTGGACTTCATGGTCCACTTCGCCACGAATCCGGAAGTCGCCGCGTACGTCGTGGTCTACCTCGGCGCGTACGGCGCCAACCTGATCAACACCGCCCGGCGGACCTGGTCGTCTTCGCCGGTCATCGTCAGCCGGCCCTGGTTGCAGCGAGGGCTCCGGCTGACCGCGCTCGGGTGCGTGTTCGTGCTCGGCTACTTCGCGGGCAACACACTCGGAGTCGTCGGCCGGTGGGCCGGGACCGGCGCACTCGACTTCGCTTCCGTCCTGCTGGCCCCGATCCTGGCCAGCGTGGGCTCGCTGGTCCTGGTGCTCGGCTCGACCTTCCCGAGGTGGGGCCGGCGCATCACGACCCGGCTGAGCCGGATCCGGTCGCTGCGGCGGATCCACCCGCTGTGGTATTCGCTGTGCGAGGCCGTTCCCGGCATCACCCTGTACGGCCGCCGGTCGCCCCGCCCGCCCTGGCTGGTGCGCGACATCGAGATCCGGCTGTACCGGACCATCATCGAGATCCACGACGGCCGGCGGGCGCTGCGCCCGTACCGCGACCGGCGCGTCGCGCGGTCGGCCGAGGAGGCGGGCCACCGCGCCGGCCTGACCGGCGACGAGCTGCGGGCCGTGGTCGAGGCCGCCACGCTCAAGGCCGCGCTCCGCAAGAAGCTCGACGGAGCCGACCAGTACGACGAAGAAGGCACCGCCGGGGGCACCGAAGCGCCGGCCGAGGCCGACCTCGGCGGCGAACTGGCCTGGCTGGAACAGGTGGCACTCGCGTTCACCGCCGCCGCGCCGGACGGCCGGATCCGCACCGGGACTGCGGCCGGCGACGGCTCCGGATACCGCACCGATCGTCGCTGACCCGGTCAGCGGGACACGTCCAGCACCAGCTTGCCCGCCGTGGCCCGCTTCCGCAGGTCCTCGTGCGCCCGCCGCACGTCCGTCAGCGCGTACTCGCCGCCGATGTGCGGCACGAGCGCGCCGCTGCCGACGAGGCGGAACAGCTCCCGCATCGACTCGGCCAGCATGCCCCGGCGCCGGATGAGCTGCGGCAACACGAACCCGGTCAGGGTCTGGCTGCGCACCATCACCTCCCGGGTGTCGACCACGGCCGTGGTCCCGCTCGCGAACCCGTAGAGCACCACCCGGCCGAACGGCGCGGTCGCCGCCAGCGCCGCCGCGGTGACGGGACCGCCGGTCATCTCCAGGACGACGTCGATCCCCCGCCCGCCGTTGGCCTCGAGCAGGCGATCGGCGAGGTCTTCGACCGGCGACGGGTCGACCGCCACGTCGGCACCGGCGGTCAGCGCCAGCTCCCGCTTCGCGGGGGTGGACGCCACCGCGATGATCTGTCCCGCCGCCGCGAGACGGGCGAGCTGCACGGCGAGGACACCGACCCCGCCGGCCGCCGCGAACACGGCCACCGACTGCCCCGGCCGCAGCGGCGCACAGGTGTGCAGCAGGTGCCAGGCCGTGTTGCCCTGCACAGCGAGCGCGAGCGCCTGGGCGTCGTCCACGTCGTCCGGGACGTCGAAGGCGGTCACGCGGGACACCGCGGCCCGTTCCGCATACCCGCCACCGTTCAGCGTCAACGCCAGCACCCGGCGGTCTTCGCCGGCCACCGTGCCCACCACCTCGCTGCCGAGCACGTAAGGCAGCGTGACGGGAGCGACGTAGTTGTCTTCGGTGATATGCACGTCCGCGTAGTTCACGCCGGCGCGCACGACGTCGACGAGCAATTGCCCCGGCTTGGGCACCGGGTCCGGGACGTCGGTGACTTCGAGGGCGTCGAGCCCACCGAATCCGGTGATCACGGCAGCACGCACGCCCGCCCCCGTCCCGCACTCGCGATCGACGCGATCGCAGGCCCGGCGGTGCCGGTGCGCACACCGCGGGACCCCGCCGGCAGCCGCCGTTCCACCCGTTCGCCATTCTCGCCGCTATCGGTTTTTCGCCGCCGGAAAAGCATTTCCGCTACATTCCGCGATAGTTTCGGCATGATTTCCACATCCATTTCCGGTCGACCACCTTTCCTTCCGCGTGCCGATCTTCCCGGCCGAGAACAAATCGGGCAACGGGAGCTCCCCGCACCTCGCGTCCTCGTGTGCGAGGCCGAACAGCGACGCGGAGTCACCACAATCGCCAGATCGGGTGGTAAACCAGCGCTCAGGACCTTGTTGTACCGCAACGAATACAGCCAGTCACCGCTACGCCAACCGGTCGCCTCGCCCAGCCTATTGCGCCGAACGGACGATGATTCCGATGACAGGGACATAAAAGGTGCCGCAACCGCCCCGGCGTGCGATAAGCTGGTCGGCGCAAGTCGGGGCACAGCGTCGTGCTGCTATCCCCTCGCACTCGTGTCGCGTACAGTGAGGGGAGAAACAAATTCGATCGTGGGCGCCCGCCTGCTGGGGAGGACGGGCGCGGAGCACCAGCGACGAATCTTGATGTTTCTGGGGGAAGGAACCGGATGAGGTTTGCCGTCTTGGGGCCACTCCGCCTGCTTGACGAAAGCGGCGCGGACCACACGCCCAAACCGTTGAAGCTGCGCATCCTGCTCGCCGCCATGGTGATCAACGCCGGGAAGGTGGTCCCGGTCTCGCAGCTGGCCCAAGAGCTGTGGCCGGAGGGGGCACCACGCACCGCGGCCACGGCGATGCACGTCTACGTGTCGCAGCTGCGCAAGCACCTGCTGCTCTGCCGGCTGATGAACGACTCCGAAACCGTGCTCCTGACCAGGCAGCCCGGCTACGTGCTGCAGACCGCCGAAAACGCCATCGACCTCTCGCTGTTCCGCTTCCGGCTGGCGCAGGCCACGGAAGCCGAACTCGCCGGTGACCTGCGCACCGCGTCCGAGCAGCTGCACCGGGGGCTCAGCCTCTGGAGCGGTGACGCGCTGGCCGACGTCCGCGGCGGCGCGATGCTGCACCACTTCGCCAAGCGGCTCGAGGAGAGCCGGCTGGCCACGATCGAGCGCAAACTGTGCATCGACCTGCGGCTCGGCCGCCACCACGACGTGGTCGGCGAGCTCCAGTCGCTCGTCGCCCAGTACCCGCAGTGGGAGAACTTCCACGGCTATCTCATGATCGGGCTCTACCGGTCCGGCCGGACGGCCGAGGCACTGACCGTGTACGCCCGGCTCAGGGAGCGGCTGATCGATCGGCTCGGCATGGAACCGGCCGGCAAGATGCAGGAGCTCCACCGGCTGGTGCTCAGCCGCGACAGCATCCTCAACCACAGCGACAGCGTCCGGCTGCTCGCGGGCGAAGGAGCGTTCGTCGCGTGAGATCACCTGTCCGGTCACGGGCATCGAATCACCTGTCCGGCGTAGGACAAGCCGCCACCGAATCCCAGCAGCAAGGTCAGCGCGCCGGGTTTGACGTCCCGGCGCTGCACCAGTTTCGACAGCGCCAGCGGGATGCTCGCCGCCGACGTGTTGCCCGAGTCGACGACGTCCCGGGCGACCACGGCGTTCACCGCGCCGAGCTTGCGCACCACGGGTTCGATGATTCGCAGGTTCGCCTGGTGGAGCACCACCGCGTCGAGGTCCGCCGGCTCGACCCCCGCGCGGGCACAGATTTTCAGCCCGATGTCGGGCAACGCGGTGGTGGTCCAGCGGAACACGGCCTGACCCTCCTGCTGGAAGGTGCCCGGAACCGCTTCGATCCGCACGGCACTGCCCATTTCGGGCACGGATCCCCAGACCACCGGGCTGATCAACGGCTCATCGGACGCCTCGACGACCACCGCGCCCGCGCCGTCGCCGACCAGGACGCTGACGGACCTGTCCTGCCAGTCGACGAAATCGGTCAGCCGCTCGACGCCGACCACCACCGCCCGCGTCGCCGATTCGGCCCGGATCGCCTGGTCGGCGAGAGCGAGCGCGTGTGAGAACCCCGCGCAGGCCACGTTGACGTCCACCGTGGCCGGGCCCGGGATGCCGAGCTTGGCCGCCACCCGCGCGGACATGTTGGGCGACCGGTCCGTCGCCGTGGTCGTCGCCACGATCACCAGGTCGATCTCCGCGGCCGCGACCGCCCCGCCCTCCAGCGCGTTCCGGGCCGCCCGGGCCGCCATTTCGTCGATGGTCTCGGTGGGATCCGCGATGTGCCGCGTCCGGATGCCGACCCGGGTGCGGATCCATTCGTCGCTGGTATCCACCATTTGGGCGATGTCGTTGTTGGTCAGCACCTTGGCCGGCTGGTAGTGGCCGACGGACAGCACTCGCGAGCCTGGCATGGGTTCTCCGATGTCCTTCGTCAGGTGGGCCGCACGCCCGCTTGCTGGTTCTCCGCGGGCACAGCAGGAGTGTGTGGCGCCCGCAGCCGGACGTACAGCAGGATACCGAACACCGCGGCCACCCCACTGGTGATCGCACAGAAGCCGAACACCGATAGCAGGGAATCGAGCGTCTGGTTCCCGCCCACGCTGAGGATCGCAGCGACCGCGGCGACCCCGAGCGCACCACCGACCTGACGGGCCGCCATCAGCAGCCCGCTGCCGGCGGCGAAACTGACCGGGGGCAGCGAAGCCGCCGCAATGCTGGCCAACCCGGTGAGCACCGCGCCCATCCCGAGGCCGCTGAGCAAGCTGCAGGGCAGCCACACCAGCAGGAACTGCCGCTCCGCGCCCAGCCCGAAGGTCATCCACACGGTGACGGCGACGACCAGCAGCGAGCCGAGCACGATCATCAGCGGCCGGCCGCGGGGACTGACCCACCGGCCGACCGCGATCGCGGCGGCCGCGGAGGTGACCGCACCCGGTGTCACGCCGAGCGCGGCTTCGAACACCGAGTAGTGCCAGATCCCGGTGAGGAACAGCGGACTGCTCAACAGCACCGCGTACATCCCGGCGCCGAAGAACGCCGCGATCACGTTGGTCTGCGCGAACGCGTGGCTGCGCCACAGGGAAAGCTCCACCGCCGGCGCGGGGTGCCGGCGCGAACGCAGGAGCCCCAGCGCGGTCACCAGGACGCCGCCGATCACGGTGGCGAGCGTCGCGACGGTGCCCCAGCCCCAGGTTTCGCCTTCGGACAGGCCGAGCACGAACGCACCGACACCGGCGGTGACCGCGATGGTGCCGACCAGGTCGGGCAGGGCCTGTTTGACCGGCTGGTCGCGCCGGATCGTCCGCAGCGTGCCGTACACGACGATGATCCCGAGCGGGACGTTGATCAGGAAGACCGCACGCCAGCTGAAGGCTTCCACCAGCCCGCCGCCGATCACCGGGCCGACGAGACCGGCGATCGCCCCGGCCGCGCCCCAGGTGCCGACCGCCGCGGCGCGCTTCTCCGGCGGGCTCTCCGCCAGCACCAGGCCGAGCGCCGACGGGATCAGCGCGGACGCCGCGGCACCCTGCAACGCACGGAACACGGTCAGCAGCCCGATGCTGGGGGCGATCGCGCACAACAGCGAGGCCACCGTGAACGCGACGGTGGCGTAGCTGAACAGCTTGCGCCTGCCGACCACGTCGGCCAGCCGGCCGGACGCGCACAACAGCGCCGCGAACATCACCGTGTAGCTGGTGACGACCCAGGTCAGCCACGACACCGGGACGTCGGGAAAACTCGCCCGCAGATTGGGAAAGGCGATGTTCACGACGGTGACGTCGAGGAACGCCACGAACGTCGCCGACGAGGCGAACAGCAGCACGGCGCCGGGACGGGCACCCTGCCGCGGGGAAACCTGCTCGGTCATCTCGACACCTTCTCGCGCAGCCGGTCCGCACCGGACGGGATCAGCCGGACCGGCAGTGAAGTCGGCCCCTGGATGTTGTCCGGACGACGCCACGACGGCGCGCCCGCAGGCTCGATGCGTTCGAAGCGCTCGATGAGCACCTTCAGCGCCTCTTCGAGTTCCGCCCGGGCCAGCGCGTTGCCGATGCAGTGCCGGTAGCCGGCGCCGAACCCGAGGTTGGGCCGCCGGGTGACCCGCCGGATGTCGAACCGGTCGGGGTCGGCGAAGACGTCGGGGTCGCGGTTGGCCATCACCACCAGGGTCGCCACCTGGGTTCCGGCCGCGATGTCCAGGTCACCGAGAACGACGTCGGTCAGCGTCATCCGCTTGATCACGAACACCGTCGGCGCGAACCGCATCACCTCGTCGACCGCACCGGACACCAGTTCCGGGTTGGCGACCAGGTCGTCCCACTGCTCCGGGTACTTGGCGAACAGGTAGACGGCACTGGCCAGCGTGGTCCTGGTCGTGTCGGTCCCGGCCACCAGGAGCGTGGCCACCAGGGAGATCAGTTCTTCACGGCTGAGCCGGTCACCGTCTTCCTCCGCGCGGACCAGGTTGGTCAGCAGGTCGTCGGTCGGCCGCTCGCTGCGCTGCTGGAGCAGCTCGGTCAGGTACCGGTCGAGCTCGTCGTAGGCGCGCATCGCGGCCGGGAAGGTGTCCGGCGAACCGCTCAGCCCGCTGACCTGGGCTTCGGCGATTTCGGAGAAGAACGCCAGGTCGTCGGTGGGCACGCCGAGCACGGCGCAGATCACCGAAAGGGGGTACTGCCTCGTCAACGCGGACACCGCGTCGACCGCGGTGCCGGCGGAGGCGGCATCGACCATTTCGGCGAAGATCCGGCGCATCCGCGGCCGCAGCGGATCCATCAGCGGGGCACGGAAAGCCGGCAGCGCCAGCCGGCGCAGGCGCTGGTGGTCTTCGCCCTCCAGCGACAGGATGGACTTGCTGCGGCGTTCCACGAACCGTGGGTCGATCCCGTCGAGCCGTTGCACAGCGGCGAAGACGCCTTCCCGGAACCGCTTGGTGTCCCGCAGGACCTCCCAGCAGTCTTCGTAGCGGTGCACCAAAACCATGTCGCCGAGCCGGCTGAACCGGTGCTCCTTCCCGACGTCCGGTATCCACTCCCACCACGGTCCTTGCGCGGACCGGACCGCGTCGTCGAGTACCGGCAGCTCAGAGGTGTTGCGCATACAGCTCCCGCCCTTGTGCTGTCCTGCTGGTTCACCGTCGGAAGATCAGGTCTGGGGAAACAGCTCCGCCAGTGCGTTCTCGTCGGCCGCGTGGCAGAGCAGCAGCTTGCGGGCCCCGGACCGCGCCACAGCGAAGGCACCCGGAAAACCGAGCTGGCCGTGCAGGTTGGCCGCGAAGAGCAGCCCTTGGAGCTCGAACGCGATCTGGGCGACCTCGGTGCCGGGACGCAGCTGGCGCTTGGCCACCGCGATGTGGACCTGCCGGGCGAGGACGTCGTTCCCCTCTTGGATCAGCGTGCCGATCGCGTCGCGGATCGGGCCGGGACGCGAATCGAATTCGTGGGCCACGGGTGTGAAGAAGCAGCCACCCGGCAGCCAGTGTTCTTCGGAATTGAGGAGGAACCGGTCCATCAGCGCGAGCAGCCGGCCGACGCCGGCGGGCACCCGCTGCGCGGGCAGGATGATGTGCTCCACGTAGAACGCGCGCGCGGCCTCGATGACGGCCAGCTGCAGCCGTTCTTTCGAGCCGAAGAGCGCGAAGAGGCCGCTCTTGCTGAGGTTCAGGTCGCCGGCGAGCCTGCCGATGGAAAGCCGGTCCAGCCCTTCCAGCGACGCCAGGTCGAGCGCGTGCTTCAGGACGAGCTCCCGCGAGCTCAGCCCCGTGTCCCGCGATTTCGTTGCGCCGACACCCACAACCCCGCCCCCTGAACTCGAAAGTGATCTTACCCTAACATACGAACGAACGTTCGTGCCAGACCCGCGGGCGTGCCGGAGCCGGGCCCGGACGCGGCGGCGCGGGCCCGGCCGAAGGGGTCAGAGCAGGAGGCCGCCGTCGATCGCGAAGACCTGGCCGGTGATGTAGGCCGCGCGGCCGGACACCAGGAACTCGACCAGGTCCGCGACCTCCTCCGCGGTGCCGAGCCGCCCGAGCGGGATCCGGGGCATGGCCTTGTCCAGGACGTCCTGGGACATCGACTCCGTCATCCCGGTCCTGATGTAACCGGGAGCCACGGTGTTCGCCCGGATGCCGTACCGGCCGGCCTCCCTGGCCAGCGACTTCGTGAACGCCGAGATCGCGGCCTTGGCCGCCGCGTAGTTGGTCTGCCCGGGCTGGCCGTCCCGGCCGGCGATCGACGACAGCGTGACCACGGTGCCGGAGCGGCGCTTCATCATCCCGAAGACCGCGGCCCGGCACGCGAAGAACGTTCCGTCCACATTGGTCCGGAACACCGAACTCCAGTCTTCGTCGGACATGGCCACCATCGGCCGGTCGCGGGTGATCCCCGCGGAGGTCACCACCGCCTCGACCGGGCCGAGCTCGTCCTCGCTCCGCCGCACGAACGCCTGCACCGCCTGCGCATCGGTGACGTCGACCTGGCAGGCCAGCGTGGCGGCGCCGTGCTCGGCCGCCAGCTTCTCCACCTCGGCCGCTTCGTCCCGCCGGGAGTGGTAGCAGAAAGCCACGTCGTAACCCGACTGCGCGATCCGCAGCACGATCGCGCGCCCGATCCCCCGCGAACCACCGGTCACGAGCGCCACCCGGCGTTGTGTCATCGTCCCCTCCCGTCTTCGAAACCGATCGTCACCTGGCCGACGGACAGCACCGTCTCGCCGCCGATCGAGCCCGTGCCCGTGCAGATCGCCGAACCGGTCACCCGCCGCACCAGTTCCACGTGGTGCTCCACGGTCTCGCCGGGCCGCGCGGGCCGGACGGCCTGCACGTCACGCAGCCCGGCGACCAGCACCTCCCCCTCCGGCTGCGGGGCCTCCCAGCACGCCAGCGCCGCGCACGCCTGGAGCCACGATTCGAGGAGCAGGTACGGCGCGAGCCCGGTCCGGCACCAGGGCGCGTCCGCCGCGATCGTCCGGCGCGCCACCAGCCGGACCCCGGGTTCGACCGTCGTGATCTCGTCGAGCAGCAGCATGGGGCTGCGGTGCGGAAGCAGGTCGCGCAGTGCGTGCCGGGCGGTCACGGCGCCGAGAACCGGACTCGGCAGGCCGGCTCGCCGAGCCTGCGCACCTCGCCGACCAGCTGCCCGTCGGGCTGGACGGTGACGGTCACCTCGAGCTCGTCACCCGGCCGCACCGCGCCGACGAACCGGGCCCTGGCGACGTCGAGCCGCCCGGTCCCCACCGGCCGCCCCAGTTCCACGGCGGCCTGGTGGACCAGGTCGATCAGGCACACGGCGGGAACCACCGGCCGCGCCGGGAAGTGCCCGGCGAACAACGCCGAGCCCGGGTCGACGCCGGTCCGTACCGTGTCCGGGCCCGTCCGGGTGAACCGCCATTCGAGCGGGGTCAGCAGATCCGGAGCACCGCGCATCCCACCCGTCCTTCCGCGTCCGAGGTGGTCACCACGCCGATCCGGCCCGGTTCTCCGGGCTCCGCGAGCAGCTCGACGATCTGGTAGGCGGCCGACGCCGCCCCGGTGTCGCCGAGTCGTTCCGCGGTCTTCGTGCGCACCGGCGCGTCCGGCAGCACCTCGGCGACGGCCGCCCGTTCGCGGGCGCCGCGGCTCAGCGAAGACGCGGGCACGACGGCAGCGACCTGGCCGGCGTCGGCACCCGCGCGCCGCAGGGCCCGGCGCAGGCACGCGCCGAGTGCCTGCGTGAGCTCGTCCGGTTCGTGGTAGACGCCGAAGTCCACGGCGAGGATTTCGGCCAGCGCGCGGCGGTCTTCGCCGACCGCCTCCGGCGCTTCGAGCAGGAACATCACGCAGCCCTCGCTCGGGTTCGGCTCGGCCGAACGGGCCGCTTCGACCGCCTTGCGGCCGGCCGACAGCTCCTCCACCACACCCCAGACCGCCGCCTTCGCGTGCCCGTTGCCGCGCATCCGGCGCGCGTAGTTCAACGTCAGCAACCCGGTTGCGTGGCTGCCGCAGATGGTCGTGTTCGGGCCCTTGATCCCGTACCAGATCGCGCACTGCCCGGCCGCGAAGTTCATCAGGGTCCGCGGCACGTGCGCCGGATCGACGTCGTACGGCTTGTCCCTGGTCCACGTGTCGCGGAGGAAGTCCATCACGCTCTGGACGCCGTCGTTGGTGCCCAGGACCAGGCCGAGGTCGTCCGCCGCGTACCGGTCCCGGCCGATCTTGTCCAGCAGCCGGCCCGTCGTCGCGACGGCGAGGCCCGCGGTCCGGTCCATCGCCCGCGTCCCCTTCTTCCCGAGGATCGCGCGGACGTCGAAGCCCTCGACCGCGTCCCGCACCCCTTCGCCGGAGAACAGGCCGGCCACGTGGGCTTCCGCGCCGTGCCCCAACGGCGAGAACGTTTCCCACGCCGTGATCACTGAAGTGGTCATCGCCATCCGCTCTGGTCGTACTTGCCGAGGATCAGCACCGCGTCGTTGCCGGCGAAGGCGAGCGAATTGTTCTGGACCACCCGGAGTTCTTCCTTCCTCGCCACGTTGGGCACGCAGTCGATGTCGATCTCCGGGTCGGGCTCGGTGTAGTTGACGGTGGGCGGGATGAACCCGTTTTCCAGCGCCAGCGCGCAACCCGCCGCGGCGAGCGCGCTCGCCGCGCCCATGCTGTGGCCGAGCATCGACTTCATCGACGACGTCGGCGGGGGTGCCGAACCGAAGACCTGCTTGATCGCGGCCGCCTCGATCACGTCGTTGGCCCGGGTCCCCGTGCCGTGCGCGGAGATGTAGTCGACCTGGTCCGGTGCGATCCCGGAATTGCGGTGCGCCTGCCGGACACAGCGGGCCACGCTCGCCTCGTCGGGTGCGACCGGGTGGTGGGCGTCGCAGGCCAAGCCGTAGCCCAGCACCTCCGCGTAGATGTGCGCGCCACGGGCGAGCGCCGAAGCCCGCGTCTCCAGCACCAGCACGGCGCCGCCCTCGCCGGTGAGGATGCCCTTGCGGTTGCGGTCGAACGGCTGGCAGTGCTCCGGCGCGATGGTGCCGAGCCGGTAGAACGTCACGAAAGTCATCCGCAGCAACGCGTCGACGCCCCCGCACAACGCGATTTCGGCCTCGCCGCCGGCCACGGCGTCGAACCCGTAGCCGATGGCGTAGTTGCCGGCCGCGCACGCGGTCGGGATTGTCACCGCTTCGACGTCGGTGAGCGCCAGTTCCCTGGCCACGTCCACCGAAAGCCTGCTCGACGACGAGCGCACCGCCGCGGCGGGATCGACGCCGTCGGTGCCGCTCGCCACCTGCCGCTGGACGATGTGGTCCAGCTCGCCGGACTCGCCGTAGGTCGTCCCGATCGCGACCAGCGCCCGCCGTTCGCGGACCGCCTCTTCGGTCAGGCCCGCGTCGCCGAGCGCCATGCGCGCGCTGGCGACCGAAAGCTGGGTCGCCCGCCCGAGTTCGCCGGGCGCCAGCCGGGTGATCCACCGTTCCGGCTCGAAATCCGGGACCTCGCACGCGGTGGTGTGCGCGAACCCCTCGGTGTCGAACGCCGTGATCGGGCGGGCGCCGGAACGCCCCTGCCGCAGCCCGTCCGCGAACTCCCCCACGGCAGTACCGATGCTGCTGACGACACCCAGCCCGGTGATGACGACAGGCTCGCGACCGGACTGCTGCACCGGCATGTCAGCGCGCTCCGGCCTGGGCGACCCGCAGGGCGGCCACGACCACCTCGTAGGTGTTCTGCACGTCGTGCATCACCGACAGCGCCGACTGTTCGATGGTGATCCGGAACTTGCGTTCCAGCGCCGACAGGATTTCGATGCCCTGCAGCGAATCCGCTTCCAGCTCGTCCCAGAAGTGGCTGTTCCAGCCGACCTCCTCGACGTCGACCTCGACGATGTCGGCGACGATCCGGCGAATCTCGTCGCGGATCCCGGCGTCGACTTCCCCAGCCTGGTGCCCCGTGGTCATCGGTCCCCTTCCTGTTCCATCAGCAGCTCACCCGGTTTCGTCCCGGGCGATGAACTCGAGCGTCCGGCCGACCACCTCGCTGTCGGCCAGGATCCGGCGGTGGCCGAGGCCGGAGGTCTCCACGAACTCGGCCTGCTCGTAGGTGCTCGCGATCTTCCGCCCCTGCGCTACGTCGATTTCCTTGTCCTTGTCGTCGTGGATCACCAGCAGCGGCCACGTCTGGTCGGCCGCCTGGTAGGTCGCCGAGAACCGGTTCCAGATGTCCTGCTCGGGCAGGAAGTACTGCTCGCTGCGCCGCCGCAGGTCGTCGACGACCTTGCTGCCGAGCCCCAGCCGCTTGGTGAAAAGCACCGGCAGGTAGCCGAAATCGCAGATCGCCGCGATGGTGACCAGCCGGTTGACCGGCACGCCGGTCCGGATCGTGTGGTACGCGCAGAGCCCGCCGAACGAGTGCGCGACGATCGCGTGGAACGGCCCGTACTTGTCCGCCACGGCCCGCGCGGCGGCCGCGGTGTCCACGATCGTCGACCGGTCGCCCTCCGAAGCACCGTGCCCGAACGAGTCGAACGCCACCGCCGACATGCCGCGGTCCAAGATGCCCGGCACGAGCGCGGCCCAGCTCGACGCGCGGCTGTCGAACCCGTGCATGAGCAGCACGCGGCGGTCGCTCTCGCCCCAGCTGTAGACCGCGAGCTCCTTGCCGTCGACGTGCAGCCGCTCGGTCGTGGCCGCGTCGTGTACCGCCTGTTCGGCCGGGCGCACCGGCGCCCGTGCCCCGGTGCGCACGAACAACGGGAACGCCAGTTTCCCCGCAAGGCCCGGCGAAACCGCGGCCGCGGCTTTCAGGCCGAATTGGATGGCAGCCAACGAGTTCATTCTCGATCCTTCCGATTGCCGGTCAGTTCACCTTACGGGTGGCTCCTTGCCAGAAGGAATCCCTGAGTTGCCGCCGGAGGATCTTCCCGCTGGCGTTGCGCGGCAACTTGTCGATGTACTCGTAACCGGTCGGAATCTTGAACCCGGCGAGGCGGCCGGTCAGGAAGATCATCAGCTCGCGGCCGCTGACCTGGGCACCGGGCGCCGGCGCGACGAAGGCGTGCACCGCCTCGCCCCACCGCTCGTCCGGGATCCCGACGACGGCGGCCTCCGCCACGGCCGGGTGCTTGGTCAGCGCGTTCTCGATCTCCGCGGGGTAGACGTTCTCGCCCGCGACGATGATGGTGTCCTTGATCCGGTCGCAGATGAACAGGAAGCCATCCTCGTCCAGGTAGCCGGCGTCACCGGTGCGCAGCCAGCCGTCCACCAGGGTCTCGGCCGTCGCCTCGGCGAGCCCCCAGTACTCCAGCATGTGGCCGGGGGTGCGGATCCAGACCTCGCCGATCTCGCGCGGCGGGAGCTCGTTGCCGTCTTCGTCCTTGACCAGCAGCGCGAACCCGGGGTACGGCCGGCCGGCCGCGGTCATCCGCGGTCCGCCGACGACGTGCTCGGACGGCGGCAGGCACACCGCGGTGTTGCCGGACTCGGTCAGGCCGTAGATCTGGGCGAACTCGCAGCCGATCCGCTCGATGGCCTGCGCGAGCAGGCGCTCGCCGATCGGCGAGCCGCCGTAGACGATCTTGCGCACGCTGGCGAAGTCGTCGTCGGTCACCGCGCGCTCGGCCAGCATCATCTGCAGCATCGCCGGCACGACGCACATGGTCGTGACGCGGTGTTCGCGGATCAGGCGCACCGCGTCCCCGCTGGTGAAGGTGCGCAGGGCGACGTTGGTGATGCCGGCGTGGAAGCCCTGCAGCGCCCACCACAGGCCGCCGATGTGGAACCCCGGCACGCCGAGCAGGCTGATGTCCCCGGCCCGCCAGTCGATCCAGTCGAGACCGGCCTCGGCCAGGGCGTTGCGGACCGCGAAGAAGCTCCGGTGCGCGAGCACGACACCCTTGGGCAGCCCGGTGGTTCCGCTGGTGTACATCTGCACGATCGGGTCGTCCGGGTCGACCGGCAGGCCCAGGTCGTCGTCGGAGGCTTCGCGCGCCCACTCGTCGAGGCCGCCGTCCGGGTCCGACGCGGTGACGGTCACCACCTCGGGTGCCACGGCCAGGCCGGCCCCGGCTTCCTTGACCACCGTGCGGAAGTCGTGTTCGGCGAAGACGATGTGCGCACCCGAATCGCGCAGCACGTGCTCGGTCTCGGACGCGGTGAGCCGCCAGTTGACCGGCACCAGCACGGTTTTCGCCTTGGCGCACGCGAACAGCAGGGTGTAGTAGTGCTCGGAGTCCCGGCCCAGCCAGACCACTCTGGCGCCCGGCCCGGCGCCCGCGGCGGCCAGCGCGCGGGCGACGCGGTTGCTGCGGCGGTGCAGCTCGGCGTAACTGACCCGGCGGTCCTCGCAGAGGATCGCCGGGTGCCCAGGCCGGTTCCGGGCGTGGAACGCGACCGTCTCGTCGAGAGTCCGAAGCTCGCCGTAGAACATGGTGGTTTTTCGCTCCTGTCCGTTCATGACCAGCGGTGCGTCTCCGGCCAGTAGCTGCGGCCGGTGCGGGTGGCGACTTCGGAACCGGCGTACGACACCTCGTCGCGGACGGACTCCACGATCGCGTGGCCGTAGGTCCCGGTGAACCCGAACGAGCTCACGGCCGCGAGCCGGCGGCCGCTGCCGGGCCACCGGGTGTTCTCCCGCGGGATCTCCAGCCCCAGCCGCGACCACGCCACGTCCGGGTCCGGCACGGAAACACCCACCTGCCGCGGGATTTCGCCGTTCCGGACCACCAGCACGGCCTTGATCAGGCCGGCCATCCCGGAGACCGTCTCGAGATAGCCCAGGTTCGCCTTGGCCGAGCCGACCAGCAGCGGTGGCCGGTCGGCTCCCTTGCGCTCGTAGACGTCCGCGAGCACCTCGGCCTCGATCACGGCGGCGAGGCGCACCCCGTTCGCCTGGGCCTCGACGTACCGGACCTGTTCTGGCTCGACGTCCGCGGCGCGCAGGGCGTGCTGGATCACGCGTGCCTGGCCGGTGGCCGACACCCGGCCGATCGTGTCGCGCGAACCGTGCTGGTACACCGCGGTCCCCTTGATCACCGCGTAGGCCTTCGCCGCGTCCTGCTGCCGTCGCAGCACGAGGACCCCGCAGCCTTCGCCGCGGACGTAGCCGTCCGCGGCGGCGTCGAACGGCCGTGACCGCCCGGTCGGCGACAGCATCCCCGACTTCGCGAACACCCCGAAGGTCCCCGGCGCCAGCAGCAGGTGGCACGCGCCGACGACCGCGACGTCGCATTCGCCCGCCCGCAACGACTGGCAAGCCAGGTGGAGCGCGGTCAGCGCGGAGGAACACGCGGTGTCGACGGTGAGCGCGGGACCGTCGAGCCCGAGGCAGGTGGCGATCCGGCCGGCGGCCGCGCTCAGTGCGCTGCCCGGTCCCATGTAGGCGGACAGGCCGTCGTCACTCACCCCGTTGCGCAGCGCGGCGTAGTTGTACTCCACGGTGCTCACCGCCGCGAAGACGCCCGCCCGCAAGCCGGTCACGTCGTCGACGCCCGCGTCGGCGAGCGCCTCCGCCGCACACGTCACCAGCAGCCGCTGCTGCGGGTCCAGGTACCGCGCTTCCTCGTCGCCGATCCCGAACCGCTCCGCGTCGAAGAGGTCGATCGATCGCAGGTACGAACCCTTGCGCAGCAGGTCCGCGTACGGCCGCAGATCCGGCGCGGCGAGGTTCCAGCGCGGCCGGCCCGCACTGTCGAGCGGCACGGCCGGCGCCCCGTCGAAGACCACCCGGCCGTCCCGCAGTGCCGACCACAGCGCCGCGGGACCGTCGAGCTCGCCCGGGAAGCGCAGACCCATGCCGACCACGGCGATGCCCTGGGTCGCCGCCAGCCGCTGGCGCGCGAGCAGCATCACGAGCTGCTTGTGCGGAAGCCGCTCGAGCGAGTCGATGTAGTCCTTCACCGCTCACATCCCCCGCAGCGCGGCGAGCTCGGCGTCGATGTCCTCTTCGGACATGACCGCCACGGCACCGGTCCCGGTGTCCTCCGTCGCCGACGCGGGGACGAGCTGCTCGTCGACGAACGCGGCGAGCAGCGCGACGGACGGGTAGTCGAACACCGCCGAGGTCGGCAGCGCGACCCGGAACGCCGACTCCAGCACGTTCTTCATCTCCACGGCCATCAGGGAGTCCACGCCGAGTTCCATGAACTTCGCCTGCGGCGAGATGTCGTCGGCGTCGTCGAACCGCAGCAGGTCGGCGATCCGGCGGCGCACGGCCTCGTTGATCGCCGCCCGCCGGTCGTTCTTCGGCAGCGCCAGCAGCGCGGCCAGGTCCACCGACCGGTCGGCGACCGTGGCACTGCGCGCCACCGACCGGAACAGCGCGTTGGCCGCCGGCCGCGACGGGACGAAGCGGTCCCATTCGACCTCGCCGACCAGTACTCCGGTCACGGGCTGGCCGAGGAGCTTCCACAGGGCCCGCGCGCCCGTCCGCGGCTTCAGGAACCGCAGGCCCTGGCCCTCGATGCCCTTGATCATCTGCTCGGTGAGGCCGGCCGCCATGCCGACCTCCGCCCACGGGCCCCAGCCGACGCTCAGCGCCGGCCGGCCGGCGGCCGCGCGGTCCTCCATCACCGCGTCGATGAACGCGTTGCCCGCGGCGTAGTTCGCCTGGCCCGCCGGGCCGAGCGCGGCGGACATCGACGAGTAGCCGACGAAGAACTTCAGCTCGGGGAACTTCGCCGCGGCCTGGTGCAGCAGCCAGGTGCCGTAGACCTTCGTCCGGAACACCTTGTCGATCTGGTCCCACGTCATCGACGAGATCGGCCCGTCGGCCAGGACACCGGCGGCGTGCACGATGCCCCCGAGCGGCCGGCCGCTCGCGCCGATCGCCTTGACGATGCGCTCGACGTCCACGGCGTCGGCGATGTCGCCCTGGTACAGCTCGAACTGCACGTCCGCACCGAGCTGCCCGGCGAGTTCGGCGAGGGTTCGCTCGTCCGGCTGCCGGCGGCTGACCAGGCTCAGGTGCCGGGCGCCCTCGTCGACCAGCTTGCGGGCGGTGACCACGCCGAGCGCGCCGAGGCCGCCGGTGATCAGGTACGTCTCGTCCGGGTCGACGGCGATCCCCGGTCCCGCCCCGAGCGCGGGACGCCCGGTGAAGTCCAGCACCAGCTTGCCGATGTTCGCGCCGCGGCTGAGGACGCCGAACGCCTCCTCGATCTCGTCGAGCGTGTACTCGGTCGTGGTGATCGGCGCGATCTCGCCGGCGGCCAGCAGGCCCGACACGGTCTCGAGGATGTCCTTGTTGATCCGCTGCAGCTGTGCCTCGGGGAACTCGCTCAGGTCGAAGTTGTGGTAGGCGATGTCGGGGCGCACCGCACGGACCTGCTCGGGCGACCAGATGCCGATCTTGCCGAGCTCGACGAACCGGCCGCCGTCGGCCAGCGCGCCGACACCCGCCGGGATGAAGTCCTTGTTGAGGCTGTTGAGCACGATGTCGACACCGCGGCCGCCGGTGAGGTCCCGGAGCCGGTCGGCGAACTCCAGGGTGCGGGAGTTCAGCACGTGCTCGATGCCCTGCGCCCGCAGGAATTCGTGCTTCCCGGGACTCGCCGTGGCGTAGATTTCGGCCCCGGCGAGCTTGGCCAGCGCCACGGCCGCCTGGCCGACCCCGCCGGCCGCGGCGTGGATGAGCACCCGGTCGCCCCGCTTGATCCCGGCCAGCGTGTGCAACGCGTAGTAGGCGGTCACGTACGCCGTCGGCAGGCCGGCGGCTTCGGCGAAGCCGATGTTCGGCGGCTTGCGCACCACCATCACCGACGGCACGGTCACGCGCTTGCGCATGCAGCCGAGGTGGCTGACGATCACTTCGTCGCCGGGCTCGAACTCGGCGTCGGGGCCGGCCGCGAGCACCGTGCCCGCACCCTCGAACCCGAGGGGCAGCTCGTGGTACTCGGTACCGGTGTCGACAGCGTGCTGTTCGAGCAGCCCCAGCGCGTTGAGCACGTCCTTGAAGTTGATCCCCGCGGCGTGGATCCGGACCTGCACTTCGGTGCCCTGCGGGTCCACGTCCTCGATCGGCGTCCGCCGGATCCCGGCGAACTCGCCGTCCTTGCCGGTGGACAGGGTGAAGTTCTCGTCACGGGGTCCGGCCGGGCCGACCGCCTGGATCCGGCGTACGTGCCGGTGCCCGTCCCGGTAGGCGATCTGGAACTCGTCGGCTTCGGCCAGCTGCCACTCGTCCAGCAGCGGCGCGTAATCGCCTTCGGGGACGTCGACCAGGGTCGGCCGGTACGCCGGGCTCTCCGACCAGAGTGACCGGCCGAAGCCCCACAGCGAAGCGGCGAGCGGCGGGGTGCCGGCACCGGCGGGATCACCCGGCAGCCGCTGCGCACCCTCGGTCACCAGCCAGCACCGCTGGCCCTGGCCGAAGCTGTTCCGCTGCAGGACGTCCAGTGCGGCGAGCAGGTCGGTGTAGTTGCGCTCGGCCTCTTCGTGCAGTGTGCCCGCGGCCGCCGGCCGCCAGAACCAGCACACGTCCGTCGGCTTGCGCTCGGCGAGCAACGCCGCGAGGCCGGCCGCGTCCGCGGCGTACCGCACCCGGATCCCGGCGGACTCCAGGGCGCCGGCCAGGTTGCCGAACCGGTCGGCGGTGCGGTTGACCACGACGACGTCGCGCGGCTCGGCCCGGGACGTGCGCACGAGCGAACGCTTGATCCAGCGGGTTTCGTGGAACAGCTGCCGGCGCTGCTCGTTCGGTCCGGCGACGACGCGCCGGAAGGCGAGGCCGCGCGCCACGAACACCAGGCGGTCACCGTCGAGGAGCAGCATGTCGGCGGTCAGCTCGCGGCTGGTGAGGTCGTCGCTCGTGATCCGCAGCAGGCTGCGCAGCGTGCTCCCCTTCGGCTTCTTGAGCAGCTGCAGGGTGCCGAACCCGACCGGGAGGTAGCTTTCGCCGTCGTCGAGCACGCCCGCGACCGACTGGATCACGTTGTCGAGCAGGAACGGCGGCAGGTGCTCGAGGGAACCGGTGTCGTACCCCCGGAGCTCGGCGACCGCGACGCCTTCGCCTTCCCGCACCAGCGACGTGATCCGGGCGAACTCGGTGCCGTAGGACAGGCCGAGGTCGTCGAAGTCGGCGTAGAGGTCTTCGGGCGACGTGACCACCGGCTCGGCGTCCACCGGCGCCGCCGCCCGGCCACGCAGCACGGATGCCGACTCGGCGAGTTCGGGCAGCAGCGAGCCGGCGGGCGCGTCGATGACGGCGGTGACGTGACGGCGTTCGATGCCGTTCTCCTCGCCCGCGATCCGGCTGAAGATCCCGACCTCGGCGCGGCCGTCTCCGGACAGCCGCACCACCGTCCGCACCTCGACCTCGTATTCGTCGGAGACGATCAGCGGCTCGTGGATACCGACGTCGCGCAGCGGGCGGCCGGTCTCGCCGAACACCACGTCCTGGAGCGCGAGCAGCACCTCCACGTACGCGGCGGCGGGCACCACGACCTGGCCCATGACCACGTGGTCACGCAGGTAGCGCGGCTGGTCGGGGTTGATCGTCGCGCGGAACTCCCTGGTCCCGTCTTCGTGCTGCGCCGGCGCGCCGAGCAGCGGGTGGTGCAGGCTCGCCCCGCCGCCGTCCTGCTTGCGGCCTGCCGTCGCGGGCAGCCAGTACCGCCTGCGGTCGAACGCGTACGCCGGCAGCGTGATCCGCCGGCCTTCCCGGCCGCGGAAGTAGTCCGCCCAGGAGATCGGCAACCCGGCCCGGTACAGCTCGGCGGCCGACTTCCTGAGCACTTCGCCCGTGGTGTCGTCGGCGTTCAGGCTGCCCAGCCAGAGGTGCCCGCCCGGGTCGACGCACCGGCGGCCGAGACCGAGCAGCGTCGCCGCCGGGCCGACCTCGACGAACGCGTGCCTGCCGCGTTCGGCGATGGCCGCCATGCCCGCGGCGAAGTCCACCGGTGCGCCGATGTGCCGGACCCAGTACTCCGGGGTCGAGATCAGCTCCGGCGGCGCGACCGCGCCGGTGACGTTGGAGATCAGCGTGCGGTCCGGTTCACGGAACGCGATGCCGGAGATGGCCGCGGCGAACGCGTCGAAGACCTGGTGCATCAGCGGCGAGTGGAACGCGTGCGAGACCGCCAGCGGCTTGGTCTTCACACCCTGCGCGGTCAGCCGCTCGACGATCTCCGCGAGCGCGTCCGCCGCGCCGGAGACGACGCAGAACCCGGGCGCGTTGACGGCGGCGATCGCCAGGTCCGGGTACTCCGCCACGAGCGGGGCGAGCTCGTCGGCCGTCGCCGCGACGGACACCATGCCCCCGGCCGCCGAGACCGACTGCATCAGCCTGGCGCGCGCCGCGACGAGCAGCACCGCGTCCTCGAGCGAGAACAGCCCCGCGATGGCGGCGGCGACCACTTCGCCGATGCTGTGCCCGATCAGGACACTCGGCTCGATCCCCCAGCTGAGCCAGAGTTTCGCGGTGGCGTACTCGACGGCGAACAGCGCGGGCTGGGCGAACTCGGTCCGCTCCAGCCGGTCGGCGTCGGCGTCGAACATCAGGTCCCGGATGGACAGCCCGAGGTGCCGGGCGAACAAGCGGTCGCACTCGTCCAGCCGCGCGCGGAACTCCGGGTAGCGCTCGTAGAGCGCGCGGCCCATGCCGGGGTACTGGGAGCCCTGGCCGGTGAACAGCATGGCCACCTTGTACGTGTCACCGCTCGCGGCGGCCGGCTCGCGGGCCAGCAGCTCGAGCAGTTCGTCCCGGCCGGACACCACGCCGGCCAGCCGCTCGTCGAAGTGCGCCCGCCCGACCGCCGCGGTGTAGCAGACGTCCCGCGGCTCCACCTCCGGGTGGGCGGTGAGGAAGTCGTGGTACTTGGCCGCCTGCAGGCGAAGCGCCTTGGGGCTCTTGGCGGAGAGGACGAACACTTCGCTCTCCCCGGCGGGCACGGCGGCCGGTTCGGCGGGCGCGGCGAGCTTGTCCGGAGTCTGCTCGAGGACGGCCGACGCGATGGTGCCGGCGAAGCCGAACGAGTTGACC
Source organism: Amycolatopsis sp. NPDC005003 (assembly GCF_053600695.1). Taxonomy (NCBI): domain Bacteria; kingdom Bacillati; phylum Actinomycetota; class Actinomycetes; order Pseudonocardiales; family Pseudonocardiaceae; genus Amycolatopsis; species Amycolatopsis sp. NPDC005003. The sequence goes on from NZ_JBSGAI010000030.1 coordinate 83,457, forward strand.
ACGGCCCGGCGCACCGGTGCCTGCCACGGCACCACCTGCCGCGGCACGGCAACCGGGGCGCGGTCCCACGGGATGTGGCCGGACGGGTGGTCCACGTGCAGGTGCGGGTAGATCCGGCCGTGGTGCAGCTGCAGCGCGGTCTTGATGACGCCGCCGATGCCCGCGGCGGCCTCCATGTGGCCGATGTTGGTCTTGAGCGAGCCGACGACGACGGGCTTTTCGGGGGTGTGCGAGCCGGCGAACACACCGCTGATCGAGCGCATCTCGATCGGGTCGCCGAGCGAGGTCCCGGTGCCGTGCGCTTCGACGTACTGGACGTCGTCCGGTCGGAGCGAAGCGTGATCCAGCGCCGCGCGCATGACCGCTTCCTGCGCGACGCTGTTGGGCACGGTCAGGCCGCCGCTTTCCCCGTCCTGGCGGACCGCGGTGCCGCGGATCAGCGCCAGGATCCGGTCACCGTCCCGCTTGGCGTCCGAGAGCCGCTTGAGGACGATCATCCCGGCGCCCTCGCTGCGGGCGTAGCCGTCCGCCGACTCGTCGAACGTCTTGCACCTGCCGTCCGTGGACAGCATGCCGGCCTGGGAGAACACGATGTGGTTCAACGGGTGGTGGATCGCGTTCACCCCGCCGGTGATGGCGATTTCGCAGTCGCCGCGGCGCAGTCCCTGCACCGCGAGGTCCAGCGCGACGATCGACGACGAGCAGGCGGTGTCGATCGCGATGCTCGGGCCACGCCAGCCGAGCAGGTAGGAGATCCGGCCGGGCAGCGCGCTGTGCGCGGTTCCGGTCCCGACGTACGCGTCGAGCTCGTCGTCGGCCAGCGCCCCGATCTCCAGCGTGTAGTCGAAACAGGAAATGCCGACGTAGACGCCGCCGTTGGCGCCGCGCAGCGCGGACGGGTCGATGTTGGCGTCCTCGAGCGCTTCCCACGCCGTCTCGAGCCCCAGCCGGTGCTGGGGGTCGATGTACTGGGCTTCCTTGGGGGAGATGTTGAAGAACCCGGGGTCGAACCGGTCGATCTGGCCGAGGAAACCGCCACCCGACGCCGACGTCTTGCCCTTCACCGTCCCTTCGGCGGAGAAGTAGCCGTCCACGTCCCACCGGTCGTCCGGGATCGGGCCCGTTCCCGACCGGCCCGCCCGCAGGAACTCCTCGAACTCGGCGAGCGTCGTGCTGCCGCCGGGGAAGCGCAGGCCGACCCCGACGATGGCGATCGGCTCGTACTTCTCCAGCAGCAGCTCGCGCAGCAGATTCTCCTGCCGGCCCAGAGCCGCGCGGGCATCGTCGAGCTCACGGGACAGGTCGGCACGAGTCTCGGACACCGTTCTTCCTCCCTTGCACCGCCTGGCGTGGCGGCTTTTGCGTGACGTCAGCGCTCGTAAAGGTCTTTGATCAGGTCGTCGACCAGCGGCCGATGACCCGTCCGTGGTGCCTCCGCCGCGGCCACCGGGGCGGCCACGACGACACCGGGCAGCGCCACTTCGGCGACGAAGTCGACGACCTGCCGGATGGTCGCGCTGTCGAAGAGCACCGAGGTGTCCAGCTCGCAGCCGAGCCGGGCTTCGAGCCGCTGCTTGATCTCGGCCGCCCGCAACGAGGTGAGGCCGAGCGCGAAGTAGTTCTCGTCGGTGGGCAGTTCGTCCTCTTCGGACATCAGCAGGGCCTGCCGGAACTCGGCGGAGATCAGCGCCTCCAGCATGTCCCGCCGATCCGGCCTCGGCAGCGCCAGCAGCTCCTCGACGGCCTGCGGCCGCTCGTCAGACGGGATTGGAGATGGCAATCTTCACTTCACCTCGGCAGTTTCCGCCCGTCTCGTCCCAGAACCCGCACTTGGTGCGGATGACGACCAACGGGTCCCAGCGTTCGGTCTTCTCGAGCCGGACGACGTCCGTGACGGCCACCCGGCCTTCGAAGAGCTTCCCGCGCATCTGCCGCTTGAACGTGCTCTTGAAGTCGGTGATCAGGATGTTGCCCAGCTGCAGCCGCCAGAAGTCGTCGAGCGTCCACCCGGCGAAGACCGGGTGGAGCCCGTCCTTGACCGCCTTGGCGATCAGGTAGTACGCCATCTGGTTGTAACAGATGTTGAACTCGACCGCGTTGAAGTGCCCGGTGTCGTCGATGTAGCACGACTCGGGGATCGCGAAGGCGCCCGACACCGCGACCTCGGCCGGCGGGTCCGGCCGCGCGGTCAGTTCCGCGGTCTTCAGGTACCGGCAGTGTTCCCGGTACACCCGCAGGACCCGCTCGAGCAGCTCGCGGTCGGTGTCGTACCGCGCGAGCTGCCCGGCCGGGTGTTCACCGGTGATCATCGGATGGTCACCGGGATCTTTCGCGGTGACCGGATCAGGTAGTTCGGGCGCCACTCGATCCGGTCCTTCGGGATCGCCAGCTTGATGTCCGGGAACCGGGTCAGCAGCTGTTCGATCATGATCTGGATCTCGATGCGGGCGAGCTCCTTGCCCGGGCAGTGGTGCGCGCCGCGGCCGAAGGACCAGTGCTGCTTGTCCTCGCGGTCGAAGTCGAGCACGTCCGGGTCGGGGAAGCGGGACGGGTCGCGGTTGGCCGAGGAGATGCTGAGGATCACCGTGTCGCCCGCCTTGACCGGCGTGCCGCAGATCTCCATGTCCTCGATGGCGAACCGGCGCAGCGCGTTGTGCGCCGAGCCGTCCCAGCGCAGCATCTCCTCCACCGCGTCGGGGATCAGCGCCGGGTTCGCCCGCAGCCGGGCCGCCTGGTCCGGCTGGGTGAGCAGGGCGAGGATGCTGCTGCCCATCGAACCGACCGTGGTGTCGTACCCGCCGAGCACGAGGAAGAAGGTCATCCCGACCATCTCCTGCTCGCTCAGGCCGTGGCCTTCCTCGTCCTTGCCGTGCACCCAGTGCGACATCAGGTCGTCGTCGGGGTCCTGGCGCTTGCGCTCGACGAGGTGGTAGATGAACTCGATCAGCTGCTTGCCGGCGGTGCGTGCCTCCTCCATCACCCCGCCGAGCATCGCGTCGCTCCAGCCGCGGAAGTTGCCGCCCATGTCGCGCGGGATGCCGAGCAGGTCGATGGTGATCTGGATCGGCAGCGGCGCGGCGAGCATGTGCATGAGGTCGCCGCCGCCGTTGGCTTCGATCTCGTCGAGCAGGCGCTTGGTCTCCTCCTCGATCCGCGTGCGCAGCATGGCGATGCGCTTGGGCATGAACGCGAAGTTCATGAACCGGCGCAGCCGCGTGTGCAGCTCGCCGTCCTCCATGTGCAGGTTGCCCTCGCGGACGAGCACCGGCAGCAGTTCGCTCTCGTAGTCGCTGTTGGCGTGCCTGCGGTTGCGCACGAGGCGCCGGTCCTTCAGCAGTTCGGCGACGTCGTCGTACCGGGTGACCAGCCAGACCGGCGGGCCCTCCGGCAGGCAGACCCGGTGGATCGGCGCGTCTTCCCGCAGCTTCGCGTAGATGGGGTAGGGATCGGCGAAGTATCCCTCGTCGAACGGCACGGGCAGTTCGTGGACTGGGCATTTGCTCGGCATATCAACCTCGTCGGAGTTCACTGTGGAACGACTCGGGCATCAGATCGACACCGGCAGCTTGCGCGGTGCGCGGAAGATGTAGTTCGGCCGCCACTCGATCGACTCGGCGGGCACGGCCAGCGACAGGTCCGGGAACCGGGAGAGCAGCTTGCCGATCATCACCTGCAGCTCGATCCGGGCCAGTTCCTTGGCGGGGCAGTGGTGCGGTCCCCGGCCGAAGGTCCAGTGCTGCTTGTCCTCGCGGTCGAAGTCGAGCACGTCCGGGTCGGGGAACCGGCGCGGGTCGCGGTTGGCCGAACCCAGCGAGAGGATCACCGTGTCGCCCTTGGGGATGGTGACGCCTTCGATCTCCATGTCTTCGAGGGCGAACCGCCGCATGGAGTTCTGCGCCGAGCCGTCCCAGCGCAGGAACTCCTCGACGGCTTCGGGGATCATCCCGGGGTTCGCCCGCAGCTGCTCGGCCTTGTCCGGCTGCGTCAGCAGCCCGAGCACCGCGGTGCCGAACGAGCCGAACGTCGTGACGTAGCCGCCGAGCAGGAGGAAGAAGGTCATCCCGACGATCTCGGTGTCGCTGAGGCCGTTGCCCTCTTCGTCCTTGCTGTGCACCCAGTGCGAAAGCAGGTCGTCGAGCGGTTCGGCGCGCTTGCGCTCGATCAGCTGGAAGGTGTACTTGATCAGGTTGCCACCGGCCGTGTGCGCGTCCTCCAGGTCGCCGCACATGATCATGTCGCTCCACGTGTGGAAGTCACCGTGCATGTCGGCCGGGATGCCGAGGATGTCCACGATGATCGCGATCGGCATCGGCTCGGCGAACGCCGTCATCAGGTCACCGCCGCCGGTGGCGGCGAACGACTCGAGCAGCTCGTCGGCGACCTTGCTCATCCGTGGCCGCAGCGCGTCGATCCGCTTGGGCGTGAACGCGAAGTTCATGAACCGGCGCAGCCGCGTGTGCAGCTCGCCGTCCTCCATGTGGAGGTTGCCTTCCCGCACCGCCTCGGGCAGCAGCTCGTTCTTGTAGGTCTCGTTGGCGTGCCTGCGGTTGCGGACCAGCCGCTTGTCCTTGAGCAGCTCGCTCACCAGGTCGTACCGCGTGACGATCCACGCGGGCATGCCCTCCGGCAACCAGATCCGGTGGACCGGGCCGGCTTCGCGAAGCTCTGCGTACCGGGAGTAGGGAGCGGCGAAGTACTCCGCGTCGAACACCGGGGCTGCGTCTTCCCCGCTGAAAGGACACTTGCTCGTCATGAATTCCTCTTCGCTGGCGCAGGGACGGGGGACGTCGGCAACGGCTCACGCGTCGGCATCGAACGGGTGCTCGTCGTAGAGCGTCACGCGGAAGGAGACAGCGGGCTCGGGCGTGACGGTGTGCAGCGCGCGGTGCACCAGGCTGCGGTTGTCCCAGACCAGCATGTCGCCCTTGGAGAACCGCTGCAGGTGGATGTTCTCGTGCTCGAAGGTCATGTCCAGCTGGCCGACGGCTTCGAGCAGCCGCTTCAGCAGGTCGCCGCGGATCTCCTCGCCCTTCTCGTCCTCCAGCCCGGTGGTGAAGCCTTCGCTGATGTAGAGCACCTGCTCGCCGGTGACCGGGTGCTTGACCACGGCGCGGTGCCGGACCTCCGGGGTCCGTTCCTCGATCTCGGCCAGCAGCTCGCCGACCGGCCGGTAGACGTCGCTCGGCCGGATCTTGAAGAACCGGCGCGGGCTGTGCACCGCGACCGCGTCGGCGACCTCGTCCTTGAGCGACTGGGGCAGCGCCTCGAAGGCGGCACCCATGTCGATGAAGTAGGTGCCCCGGTTCTTCTCGGGAACGACCTGCGGGTAGATCAGGGTGAGACCGTACGGCTTGTCCATGAACTGGTAGTCCGCGTGCCAGAACTTCCCGGTCTTCGGCACGCCGATCTGCTTGCCGTCCTTGGGAACGTTCGACGAGACGAAGATCAGCGGGTTGTCCGGGTGGTGGTACACCGGCTCGTAGTAAGCGGACGGCTCACCCATCCGCTTGCCCATCTCGACGAACTCGTCGGGCGAAAGGTTCTGGTTCTTGAGCACGGCGATCTTGCTTTCGTAAACCTGGCGCTTCAGCTCGGCGAATTCCGCGTCGGTCGCGGTGATCGCGTCGAACCCCTCGACGACGACACCGAATTTGGCGTCCTCCTGCTTGGTGACCAGCATTTCACGCACGGTCATAGCGTCCCCTCAATATCCACTATTCAAAGGCGAGCTTAACAACAATTCATAAAACAGAACTAAAGGAGTGCTTAAGAATTAGCGGGCCCTTTGATCGGCGCGCCAGTAAACCCCAGATCATCAATCTCGGTCTGGGACGCTATCAGCAGCGCCAAAAGACCCTGTAAAGGAGCACTTAAACGACCACCTCCGTGCGGTCCGGCTCAGCGACGCGCCACGCCCCGCGCGAGCCGGTCGAAGATCCCGCGGGGAAGGTGGCTCAGTACCGTGCCCAGCACGTGCGTCTGCCAGGGGAACGCCAGCACCGCCGGCGCTTCCGGCAGCCGATCGGCGATCACGGCGGCCGCGCGTTCCGGCGGCCACATCCACGGCGTCGGGTAGGCGCCCCGGACGATGATGCCGGTGTCGACGAATCCCGGCTGGATGTCGGTGACCCGCACCGGCGTGCCGGCGAGTTCGAGCCGCAGTGCGTCCAGGAACACCGAGACGGCCGCTTTGCTGGCGCCGTAGACCGAACCGCCCGGCACCCCGCGGCGCCCGGCGATGCTGCTGATCCCGGCCACCTGCCCGCGCCCGCGGGCGAGCATGTCCGGCACCGCCGCCGCCACCGTGGCGATCGTGCCGCGCACGTTCACGTCGAGCACCGCGGCGATGTCGGGCCAGGGCATCGCCGCGAGCTCGGCGTACGCGCCGACGCCCGCGTTGGCCAGCAGCAGTTCGAGCCCGTCCAGGTCGTGCTGGGCTTCGTGCACGGCGAGCCGCACCTGCTCGGGGTCGGTCACGTCGGCCACGAAGATCCGGGCCCGGCGGCCCAGTGCGGTGATTTCGGCCCGCAGGCGGGCGAGTTCGGGTTCCCGCCGCGCCAGCAGGGCCAGGTCGGCGCCGCGGCGGGCGTACTCGAGGGCGAGTGCCCGCCCGATGCCGCCGGACGCTCCGGTGATGAAGACGGTGCGCGGCCCGGCGGTCACTCGGCACCGGTCTGTGCCGGGTCGTCGGCGGAAGCGGCGTCCAGCGACGTCTCCACGCGGGCCCAGGCGGCGACCGCCTCCGGCAGGGGCGGCGACTGAGCGGGCAACCCGAGCAACGGCGTCGCTTCGGCCGTGGAGACCGGACCGGCCGGACCGGAAACCCGCAGGCGGACCAGCGCGAGACTGGCCACGTTGCCGCGCGCGGTGATGCGATGAGCGACGTAGAACGAGCGGTCGTCCCAGCCGACCAGCCGGGTGCGGAGCCGGATCCGCTGCCCGGCCGACAGGGGACGGCGGTAGCGGATGGCGGCCCCGGCGACGGCGGCGTTGAGGTGGTGCCGCCGCGCGTTCTCGAACAGCCGGCTGCGCACCACGACGTCGGTGCGGCCGAGATCCAGCATGGACAGGTAGCGGCCGTTGTTCACGTGGCCGTTCAGGTCGAGGTCGGTGGGCAGCATGCGCAGGGTGATGGTGTGCGGAGCCAGCGGTTCGGTCCGGCCGGCGGACCGGGCCCGGATGAAAACCAGCAACAGGCGCAACCACAGGTTCACCGCGTACTCCGCTCTCTCCGGCCGGGCGCCGGGAGCCTCCCGGCCCGGCTCCACGATCTCAGACGCCGCGATAGGCCGCGACGATTTCCTTCATCACCTCGGACGGCCCGCCACCGACGGTGGCCATCCGCACGTCGCGCATCGCCCGCGCGACGAGGTGATCGGCCAGGAACCCGTATCCGCCGTGCCACTGCGCGCACTGGGCGACCACCTCCTGCGCGGTCTCGGTGGTGAGCAGCTTGGTCATCGCGATCTCCCGGTGCGCCCGGCGGCGGCCGGCGAGCAGCCGCACCGCCGCGTAGCCCAGCTGGCGCCCGGCCTCCAGGCCCGCGGACAGTTCGCCGATCCGGTGCCGGACAGCCTGGTGCCGGGCCAGCGGCACACCGTCGAGCTGCCGCGTGCGGAGGCGTTCGATCGTCTTGTCGAGCACCATCTCCGCGAACGCCACGCAGCCGATCCCCCCGAAGAGCCGCTCGTAACCCGCGTAGCGCTGCGCGTAGGTGAACCCGAGACCCCGCTTGCCGAGCAGAAAGCGTTCCGGGACGACGCAGTCCTCGAAGACCACACGGCCCGTCGGCGAGCTGCGCAGCCCGTCGAGCGCCATCGTCTCCTTGACCGAGAAGCCCGGGGTGGTGGCCGGCACGAAGAACAGGCTCAGCCCGCGGTGGTTCCGCTCGGGGTCGGTGGCGGCGAGCACCAGCAGGTGGTCGGCGATCGGGGCGTTGGTGATGAAGATCTTTTCCCCGTTGAGCACGTAGTCGCCGCCGCGGCGCGTCGCCAGGGTGGTGCGCGTGCGCAGGGACGACCCACCCGAGGGTTCGGTGAGCGCCAGGCCGAGCAGCACGCGACCGCGCGCCGCCTGGCCGGCCGCCGCCGCCGGTTCGGGTGTCCCGCCGGCGAGACCGGCGAGCGCGGGCAGGCAGACCGCGGCGTGGATGCCCACCGACAGGGTCAGGCCGAGGTACCCGCTCGCGGCCAGCTCCTCGGTCAGCACGACCTGCTGCCACAGCTCCGCCCCGGGATCGGCGCCGTCCGCCGCGGCCAGGAACCCCCGGTCGCCCAGGTCCGCCAGCAGCTCGCGGGGGAACCGGCGGTCCGCTTCCCAGTCTTCGGCGTACGGGACGACCTGCTCACGGACGAACTTCCGCACCGCGAACCGGAGCGGCTGCAGGCTGGCCGGCTCGGTCACGGTGCCCGCACCGCCTCGGGGACGGCGAACCCTTCGCCGGCGACGAGCTCGGCCGGGCGTTCCAGCAGTTCGCGGACCCGGGAGCCGAACAGCACGGCACGGGCGCCGTCGACCAGCCGGTGGTCGAACGTGCCGAACAGCCTGAGCACCGGCCACGCGACCACCTGCCCGTCCCGGACCCACGGCAGGCTGCGGACCGACGGCACGGTGATCAGGAAGGGCGCGCGGGACAGCGGGCTCATCCGTGCCCCCACGTCGTCGACGACGGCACCGGTGAAGTTGCTGACCATCCCGCACCCCCGCGGCCCGGCCGGGAAGCCGATCACCGACAGGTCGGCGCCGCACCGGACCAGCCAGTCGACCACCCGCAGCGTGGCGCCGACCGCGCCGCCGGGCAGCGCGGCCGTGAACCGCTCGCGCCGCCGGGCCACCGGGTCGGTGCGGCGGAAGGTGCGCAGCAGCCGGGCGGTGTTCACCCGCGCGATCTCGTCCAGCGTCATCGTGTGCAGGTCGTGGACGACGTACTTGTGCAGGGCAGCGCGGGCGGGGCCGTCCGCCGGGTCGTAGGCGAGCTGGGCGAGCGCGACCGTCCCGTGCGGCCGGGACCGTCCCCGGCGCAGCGTGTGGTTGAGGTCGGGGAACTCGGCGACCGCCGTCGCGACCGCCTTGACCACCAGCGGGTAGATGCCCAGCGACCGGCCGTGGTGCGCCTCGGCCGCCGCGACCACCGAGAGCGCCTCGGCGGCGTCCACGTCGAAGCGGCCGTAGAACTGCGGATCACGGGTGTCCGACCACAGGCTCAGCGCTTCTTTTCGCCAGGCGGACGCGCTTCCGCCCGGCGTGCCACCCCGGCTCATCGGCGACTCGACAATTCCTCTTCCACGTAGGCGCAGAATTCGCCCACGGTGTCGCAGAACGCCAGCCGGTCTTCATCGAATTGAATCCCGTAGTGATCCTCGACGTGCATCACAACGGCCACCATTTCCAGGGAACTGAGGTTCAGCGCGGACAGCGAATCGTCCGTCGAATTGGCCGCTTCGGCGTCCGGATTGACCTTGGCCAGCGACTGCCGGACCACCTCGGCCACCGGAAGCGCGGCGCAGGCACCACGACCCGCTTCTCGATAGGTACTCACCAGAAAAGCCCCCCCGCTCGAACAAAACCGAACCCCCGCTTCGAAAATGGCCGCGCCGCAGCACGTCGGCCACCCCCACACGGAGCACGTTAGGGACACCGGCCCGGACAGTCAAGGGAATTGTCTTAAGGAGCGCTAAAAACCGGCTTACTCCAGGCTAACCGCAGCTTCGGGCAACCTCCCCACACCGCGTCGATTCAGCTAGATTCGCACCGAACCGCCGGAAATGCGATCGGCAGAACAGGGGAAAGATGACCGCGTACGGGCGCCGAACGCCATACCTCGGGTCGTGGGAGCTTTTCGGCGCGGAAACCCTGCCCGCGGTCCTCGCGCAGGCGGCGTCCCGCGGCTACGGCGGCATCACGGTGATCGACAGCCGGTTGCGCGAGACACCGCTGCCCTACGGCAGGCTCGTGGAGACGGCCCGGCGCGCCGCCGGTGGCCTGGCCCGCCTCGGGGTCGGCCGCGGCGACCGGGTGGCGCTCATCTCGCCGACCTCGCCGGCGCTGCTCGCCTGCCTGTTCGGGGCGTGGTCGCTGGGGGCGGTGCCCGCGATCCTGCCGCTGCCGCCCCGCTCGAGCCAGCTCGGCAGGTCCGGGCCGGAATTCGGCCGGCGGCTGGCGCACATCGGTGCGACCTGCACGGTCGTCGCCGACGCGTTCGCTGAGCTGGCGTCCGGCGACCTCGGGCGCCGGCATCGGCTGGTGAGGTGCGGCGAGCTGCTCACCGAATCGAGGGAGGAAAGCGCACCGCCTCCCCCGGACCCGCACCCGGACGACGTCGCGTACCTGCAGTTCACCTCGGGCACCACGGGGTCCCCGCGCGCGGTCACGCTGACCCACCGGCAGCTGCTGGCCAACGCCGCGCTCTGCTGCACCGCGCTGGCCCCGAACCCCCTCGACAGCCTGCACGTGAGCTGGCTGCCGTTGTTCCACGACATGGGGCTGGTCTCGACGATCGGCGGGATCGCCCACGGGGTACGGCTCGTGCTGCAGCCCACCGAGTCCTTCGTGGCCCGGCCGGACTCGTGGCTGGACGCGCTTTCCACGTACCGCGCCACCAGCACCGTGGCCCCGCACTTCGCCTACGAGCTGGCCGCGAAGATCCTCAAGCTGCGGCCGAGGGAGCTGGATCTGTCCGCGCTGCGCGTGTGCGGCAACGGCGCGGAAGCGATCGACCGGGACTCGGTGGCCGAGTTCCTCGCCGCGACCACGCCGTACGGCCTGTCGCCCCGGGCGATCACCCCGATGTACGGGCTCGCGGAGGCCACCCTGGCGGTGACCATCGGCGACGGCGACGAGCCGCGCTGGGACCACGTCGACCGCAACCGGCTGGAGCGCGACCGGATCGCCGCGCCGGTGCCGGAGACGACCGAGGACGTGCGGTCCCTCGCGGTCTGCGGGCGCCCCCTGCCCGGGGTGTCGGTGGAGATCCGGGATGCGCACGGCAACGCCCTGCCCGAGCGCACCGTCGGGGAGATCACCGTACGCAGCCCGTCGCTGATGCGCGGGTACTGGAACGAGCCCGAGGCCACCGCGGAAATCCTGCGCGATGGCTGGTTGCACACCGGCGACCTCGGTTATCTGGTTCCGGACGGGTTGGTGGTGTGCGGCCGGATCAAGGACGTGATCATCGTGGGCGGCCGCAACATCCACCCCGAGGAGTACGAGCACGTCACAACGGCCGTGCCCGGAGCGCGCCCGGTGTGCGCGGCATTCGGCGTGCCCGGGCGCGAGCGGATGGTGGTGGCCTTCGAGATGCGGAAGAAGAACGACTCCCCGCACCGGGTGGCCACGGCGGTACTGGCCGCGCTGCGCGAGCGGATCGGACACGCGCCCGACGCGGTCGTGGCCCTCGCCCCGAACACGATCCCGCGCACCACGTCCGGCAAGGTGCAGCGATCACTCTGCGCCGAGCGCTACCTGAGCGGGCAACTCCCGGTGCTGGCGGAGGTCAGCGGCTGAGGGCGACATCAGCCCTCGCGGTGGTCATGGTCCGGCCGTTGCGGCGCGCTCGCGATTGGCCCGGATCTCGTCGTGGTGGTCGGCGGCCCAGCCGATCAGCGAGGTGACGATCTCGTGCAGGCCGCGGCCCAGCGGGGCGAGGGTGTACTCGACGCGCGGAGGGACCTCGGCGTAGGCGGTGCGGGTGATCAGGCCGTCCTGCTGGAGCTGGCGGAGGGTGAGGGTGAGCATGCGCTGGGAAATGCCGGGGACCTGCCGTTGCAGGTCGGTGTAGCGCAGCGGTCCGGACTCCAGGACCGCGATGAGCAGCAGGCTCCACTTGTCGCCGACGCGGTCGAGGGTCTGGCGGATGAGGTCCATGTGCTCGGCGGGGATGGCCGCGCACGGCCCGACCGCCGCCGCTCGTGCCGTCACCTTTGCTCCGTCGGCCGTCGCCATGACGCACATTCCTCTCCGGTACGCACACCGATGTGCCTTTTGTATCGCCTTCCATGCTGGTCCATCATGGCGTTACGCACAAGTTGTAGGAAATGGACCCCCGCACTCCCGAAAGGCACTTTGATCACCATGAGCAACCTCCTGGTCCTCGGCGGCAGCGGCCGCACCGGCGTTCACGTACTGGAACACGCGGCCCAGCGCGGCCACCGCGTCCGCGCCCTGGTCCGCGACCCCGACAAGGTGCACGCACCGGCCGGCGTCGAGCTCATCCAGGGCACCCCGGCCAACATCGACGACATCCGCCGGGCCGCCAAAGGCACCGAGGCGGTGATCAGCGTGCTGAACAACGCCCGCGCCTCCGACAACCCGTGGGCCAAGCCGGTCAGCCCGCCGATGTTCATGACCGACACCGCCCGCCGAACTCTCGATGTCATGGGCGAGCAGGGCATCCACCGCATCGTGCTGGCGTCCACACAGGGCGCGGGCGACGACTGGGCCAGGCTCAACCCACTGGTGAAGGCGTTCATCAGGCTGTCGAACATCAAGGCAGGCTTCGACGACCACACCGGCGTCGACCAGGTCCTCCGCGCCTCCTCCGGCATCGACTGGACCCTGGCCCGCGCCGTCACCCTGACCGACAAGCCCACCGGCGGCCCGGTGCGAGCCGCCGAGCCCGGCACCGAAAAGCCCGGCGCACGGATCAACCGCGCCGACCTAGCCCAGTTCCTCATCCAGACACTCGAGGACGACGCATGGATCCGCAAAGCGCCCCTGGTCTGGAACACACGAGAATGACCTGACACCGGCCGCGTCCAGACTGGAACGCCCCGGCCGAACAACGGACGCCCGCGCTCCCCCGCAATCACTGCCGCCCCGATCGACCATCGCGTTCGTCCCCGGCACCCTGCGAGCTGCTCGACAAACAGCAGCTCGAGCACTACTCATCGCCACGTCCGGGACGCCTACCAAGGCCACGGCGCCCCCGACCACGTCCTCACCGCTGGGCGGGCCCGGTTTGGCGCGGGTCATGCCGGGCCGCTCGGGCCTGACCGGCCGGGAAGGGCATCGTCGCTGTTCTTGCGCGGGTGAGCCCGTCCAGGAGAGCGACTAGACCGTGTTCGAACTGGACCGTGAGCGGGTCGACGTTGCTCTTCTGATCGGCCGCTGACTGTTGTTGGTAGAGGGCCGCGAGGCGCGGGAACTGCCCGGTGGCCAGCTGCTGCTGTCCGTAGGTGAGGGCGTCGGCGACGAGCTGGGGGTTGTGTTCGGCTTGGGCAGCGCTGCGACACGGGACAGGGCTGGTCCAGGTGGCGTGGACGAAACCGGCGGAGAGCTGAGCCTCGTGCAACGCGTCTTATCCGGGTGCCCGAACGGACTCACTCCTGGAATTCACCAAGCCAGGACCAATCACCCGGCCGGGTCGCGAGCCGTCCGAGAACCTCCGTCAACCCGGAATGCAGATCGGCCGCCTCGGCCCGGATACCGCCCTGATCACCCAGTCCGGCCCCCGAGAGGACCACGGTCCAGGTCTCCCCGTCCTCGGCCATCCGCTCGTCATCGGCCTTGATGAGGGTGGTGACACCGGCCCGCGCGAGCCGGGTCATCAGAGTTTCGATGTCCACAAGAGTCCTCTCAGTACCCGCGCAAGGCGGCCGCGATGTCCTCGACACTGGTCAACTGCCCCTTGCCGACCTGGTAGATCACGTTACTCAGGTCCGCCGACGTCGGGCCACTGGTCACCCCGTTGCGCGCCATCAGCAGTTCGGCGACCGCCAGAGCCGTGCGCTTGTTTCCGTTGTTGTACATGTGACTGCCCGCAATGTCGCGGATGACGACGGCGAGTTTTTCCCAGAAGCTTCCGTAACGGCTCGCGTTGATCATCATGTTGCTGGGCGACCCGTTGAGCAGGAATTCTCCTCCGAACCCACGGGCTACGGATTCGATATCAGCACCCTCCACGCCGATCTTGAAACCACCGAGGCCGCAGGCGGTGTTGCTGTTGTGCACCAGGACCGGTGTCCGGCCGCCGGACACGTAGTAGGTGTGGACGTTCGTGATCGTGAGGTTGTAGACGTCGAGCACCTCGTCGTGCGGCCGAACCGAACCGACGACCGCCGGGATGCCCCACTCGGTCAGCAGGTTCTGCCCGGGCCGGAGAGCGCCGGCCGCGATCCACGAGTGCGTACCGTTCTCCCAGAAAAGATGCCCTTCGGTCGCTTTGATGACCGACGCGCCGTTCGGCGACGACACTTCCAGGTCGATGAGCCGCTTGTGGCCAGCGCCGATGATGGTCTGCACCACCGTCTCCGGGCCGGTGATCCCCCGGACCGGGTCCGTAGCGGTGACCCGATCGCCCGGGCGGAGTTCCTTGATGGGCCGGAAGCCGCCGACGGCCATGAGAACCTGTGTGTCGCCGGCGAAGCTGTTCGGTGAGCACAAACGCCAGAAGTCGTCGGCAGCACCCGAGATCCGGGAATTCGACACGGCCGAGTCAACGAACGATTCCTCGATGAGGCCGCCGACCCGGGCAGTGACGAGGGCGTCGCCCGTCGCGATGGCCATCCACGAGGTGAACGCTGTTCCCTCGGGGATGATCGAGGAAGCCAGGAGACCGCACGGTTCGAAAGCGGCGCACAGCACTCCACCGATCGTCAAGCCCTCGACGGCGCCGACGGCGCTGTAGATTGCGCCGAGTTCGTTGAAAGCCTGAGCTGCCGCCGTGAAAGCGAGGTCGGTGCCGAACGTTGGGCTGGTCCTGGCGTCGAGGCATGCCCGCTGGAACGCCTGTCCCATGTTCGCGGTGTGCCAGCAGAGCCAGTCGTTGTCCAGGATGCGCATCGCTTGGTCGGCGTCGGGCATTTGCGCGAACTGGATGCACTCGTCGTAGCCGATGCCACCCGGCAGGCTCTTGCAGTGCAAGAGGATGAGCCCGTGGGCTTCCTCCTGCTTCCGTTTGACCGTGGCCAGTGCCGCGGAGACCGCGTCGTTCGCCGCCGTCTTGGCCTTCTCGGCGTTGCCCCCGGCCGCCACGGCGCTGTTGAACGCGTCACGGGCAGAACCGTACGCATCCGAGGCCATCCGTGCGGCGAAGTTCGCCGACGAGTTCGCCCAAGCCGCCGACATCGCGGCTTTGCGCGACGACGTCCGGGCGTTTGCCGCGGCCGTGTTGGCGGTCGCGGCGGAGTGTGCGGCTCGGGTGGCGGCGTCCTGGGCCGCCACGGCCGACTCGTGGGCTTGCTGCGCACTGGTAGCGGCGGCCAGTCGGTCGATTTCGGCTTGCTGCGCGTAGCCGGTGGCCTCGGCGGCGGCACCGCGAGCGGTCGCTGCGACCTGCTGGGCCAGATCCGCGTTCTGCGCCGCGGTCTGCGCGGTCTGCAGTGCTTGGGCGAGGTAGCCGGAGACCTGGGCGTCGTGGGCGGCGCTGTCCTGGTCCCGCTGGGCTGCCACGTATTGGCCCGAGACGAGGAAGTCTCGGACCATCGCAGGAGTGCCGTCGAGCGCGATCTGGGCGGCTGCTTTCAGTTCAGGTCCGCTGGTGTCGGCGGCGTAGATCTGGTTGGCCTTGATCAGGTCGTCGTTGATCGCGTTCGCGGTCTTGCCGGCGTCGAGGAACTGCCGGAGGGCCTGGTCGGTATCAGCGTCCAGGGCCTGCTGCGCCGCAGCCTGGGTCGCGAAGTTCCCCTCCCGCTGGGCTTCGGCGAAGATCTGGTCCACAGCGATCCGGTCATCGACCTCGCGGTCGGGGTAGTCCTGGCTGCGCAGGAACGCCTGCACATCGGCGTCGCTCCCGGCCAGGGCGGTGTCGGCGGCCTTCTTGAAGCCGTCGGTTGCGGTTCGCTCGAGGTTGGCCAGGGTGACGCGGTCGTCCTGGCCGGCGGCGATCGCGAGGCCGGTGCGGATGAAGTCCATCGCGATGATGTCCGGGCCGGCCAAGGCGTTCTGGGCGGCTGCCTGGGTCCAAGGCCCGCCGCTGGTAGCCAGGGCTAGGGCAGCCTTGCGGGCGTCGGTCAAGGCGAGTGCAGGGGCAGTGCTTGGGGCGGTCGCTTCGATGATCAGCCGGTTCGTCTCGGCCGTCCGCAGGTCGTTCTGGGTTTTGTTCCACCGGTCGGCGATGGAGATTTGGTCGGCTGCGGCGCTCAGACGGAGGGCGAGCTCGTCGTCGCGTTCGAATTGGGTGGCGAGGCGGGCGGCGTCGGCGGTCCGGGCGGCGTCGTAGACGGTCTTGGCTTGGTTGGCTGCGGTGATGGCGGCTTGGGCGGCCTGGGTCGCGGCGTTCGCGTGTGTGGTGGCCAGGCTGGCCGCTTCGGTGGCGTTGTGGGCGTGGTTGGCAGCGTCGAGTGCGGCTGCTGCGGCGGCGTCGGCGTTGGTGGCGGCTCGTTCCGCGGCGGCTTGGGCGGCGTAGGCGGCGTTGGCCGCGGTGTCGGCGAATGCGCTGGCGGCCTGCGCCGATCGCGTGGCGCGGGCGGCGCTGGCGGCCGCACTGGCGGCGGCCTGACGGGCCTTGGCGGCTTGGGCCTGGGCCACGGCGGAGTTCTTGCTGGCCGCTTCGGCCGCGCGGGCCGCGGCGGCGGCGTTGTTCCCGGCCGAACCGGCCGCCGAGATCGCGTTCTTGGCCGCGGTGATCGCGTCGCCGGCGGATTTGGCGGCCGCGGCCGCGTTTCGGGCGCCTTGTGCGGCGTTCCGTGCGGTTTCCGCATCTTGGCGAGCCGTATCGGCGTTCTGCGCATCTGTCGCCGCGGCCGAAGCAGACTTGTAGGCCTGCGACGCGGCCTGTCCGGCCTTGGTCGCCGCGGTCGCCGCACGCGTTGCGGCACCGGAGGCAACCCGCGCGGCGACACTGGCCGCGTTCGCCGCACCGACGGCTTCCCGCGCGGCCGAGGCAGCCTTGTCGGCAGCGTCCGCGGCCTGCACCGCCGCGGCACTCGCAGCGTTCGCGTCGTTGTGGGCGTTGGCGCTCGCGGTCGCCGCCGCCTCGGCGGCTTGTTTGGCCAGCTGCGCTTCGGTCACCGCACGGGCGGAGGCCTCCTTGGACGCCTCCGTCTCTCTCGCTGCTTCCTCGCCGGCGTCCTTGGCCGCCGCGGCCAGCTGCGCGATCGTGGCCGTTTCCAGGTCGTGAGCTTCGGCGACCTCCCGATCGTGGTTGAGGAACTGGGCGTAGGCCTCGAGGGTGTCGGCGTCGAGGGCCCGTTGCGCGGCCACGCGGGTCTCCGGCCCGCCGGCGGCAAACGCCTGGTCGACGCGGATCCGCTGGTCGACCTCGTAGGGAGCCTTCCAACCGCTGTCGAGGAAGTCCTGGATGGCGTCGTCGGTGTCGGCATCCAGCGCCACCTGTGCGGCCTTCTGGAGTTCCGGTCCGCCGGCCGCGAGCATCTGGTCGACGTGGATGCGCCGATCCACGCTCGCGGGCAGTTGCCAGCCCGAGGACAGGAACGCGGAGATGGCCGCGTCGTCGGTCGCGTCGAGGGCGCGCTGAGCGGCGTCCTTGATGGTCGGGCCGCCGGCGGTCAGCATCCGGTTCACGCTGATCCGGTCGTCGGCCTTGCGATCCTGCGGCAGCTTGACCGTCAAGAAGGCCGTGATGTCGGCATCAGTCCCGATCAGCGCCGCCGCCGCATCCGCCTTGACCGTCGGGCTGCCCAGCCGCCACAGCTGCACCACCCGATCGCGGTCGGTCATCGGCGGAGCCGGGGCGTCCGGCGGCGGCTCCGAATCAGCCAGCGCGGCCGGTGCGGTCAACATTCCCGCAAACAACGCGATGACCAGCAAGAGCAGCCCGACAACAAACCGTTCCGATTCCCGACGCGCGAACATCTCTCAGCCCCCATTTAAACCAACGCCCATACCGCCAAATGGCGTATACAGCCCCCGAAAGTCGTCGCGAAACGACATTTTTGCTCACGCTAACCACCTATCATGAAGCGTGAGAATATGACCTAAATCACCCCCGGCACCAGTAAAGAATATCCGCTTTTTCGCGATAGGGCTGGGCGACGTTCAACTCGCAGCACCCAGAGAGCGGATAAATCGGACATTGATGCCGGGATGCTTTCGCGGTGCCGAAGGACGTCATACCGCGGCCGAAGTGAGCAGAGCGTCGCGTCCGACATAACAGGGGGAGCTCATGAAAGAACGGATCGCGCTCATCGTGAGCACTCTCGCCGTGGCCACCCTGCCAGGCACCCTGGCCGCCGAACCCGCGGCAAATGCCGCCACAGTTGATGGTGACCAGCAGGCTGCGCTGGTCGAAGACTACGCCTACCCTGGTGCCGCAGCGATCCAAGCGACCTACAACGTCACGCTGATCTCCGGTGACGGCCATCTGGTGTTCGCCGACTGTGCAACACCGCCCGAGGGGAACATCGGTCTTCTCCGGGTCCGCACGAGCAATACCTCCGCCGGCGCCGGTGGGAGGATATGTTTCAAGATCCTCTCAACACCTGCGCAGTTGTCACTGAAAGTGCCCGCGGTCTTCGAGATCCGCGGCGACGGCCAAGTGGCCGGTACCGGCCACCAGGTCCAGGCCGACTTGACCACGGACGCCGGGCAGCACACGACGGTCCAGGTGAACCCCAGCGGGCCCACACCCGTCGGCGCCGGAGCCAAGCCCGGCGACCCGCCGACCACATTGCTGCAACTCACAGCCGGCACACCTGCCACAGCGGCCGGCCCCACGACCAGCGGTGGCTCATCAGCACCCGACGGGACATACCCGTTCGCCGGCCGGCTGGACGTCGGGCATCCTGGAGCCGGTCAGCGTTCCTGCACGGCCACGCTGATCAACAGCTCCTGGATCCTCACCGCCACATCCTGCTTCGGCGACGCCGGCCTCCGAACCGGGGCACCTCCCCAGCCGACCACCGTCACGCTGGGCCGCACCGCCACCAACGCCGGGCGAACCGCGCACGTCACCTCCGTCACGCCGAAAGCAGGCACCAATGTGACTCTCGCCCTCCTGGACACCCCGGTCACCGACATCGCGCCACCGGCCCTGAGCACGACCGCACCCGCCCCCGGCGAGACGTTGATCGCAGTCGGGTACGGCCGCACGGCCGACACCTGGGTGCCCAACCAGGCCCGGACCGCCCCGGTCACCGTCGCTGCCACCACCGACACCACCACGACGATCACCGGCACCGGCGGGGTGGACACCTGCCAGGGCGACGCCGGCGGCCCGACCCTGCGCCAGACCGGAACCGCCACCGAACTCGTCACACTGCACAGCACCTCCTGGCAGCACGGCTGCCTGGCGGTCACGGAAACCCGCCAAGGCGGCACCGAAGCCCGGATCGACAACATCACCGACTGGATCCGGCAGATCACTTACGCCACCGACATCTCGCTGACCGACGCCCGGGCGATGCGTCTCCAGAACGGCTCCGCCTACCTCAAAAACGGTGACGGCGCCTGGAGCCTGCAGTGGGACGGCCGCAACAACCCGGTGACCAAGATCCGGGCCGACGGCACTCGCGTCGGTGTTCTCCTGGCCAACGGCGACCTCTGGATCAAGGACGACGCGCTACCCAACCTGAGCTGGCTCTATGAATCCACCGACATCACCGAATTCGACCTTTCCGGCCAACGCCTCGCCGCCGTCGACAACGGAACCGTCTACATCAAGGACGGCAACCTCCAAGGCAGCTGGACCACCCCGTGGGACACCCAGCAAGGTACGGTCACCACAGTTCACGTCGACGGCACCCGAACCGGGGTTCTCCTGACCAACAGCGAAGTCTGGGTCAAAGACGACACTCTCCCCGATCTCGGCTGGCTCGCCGAGATCGACGCAACCACCGACTTCGCTCTCTCCGGTCAACGCTTCGCCGCCGTCAAGAACGGAAACGTTTACATCAAGGACGGCGACCTCAGAGGCGGCTGGACCACCCCGTGGGACACCCAACGAGGTACGGTCACCACAGTCCGCCTCGACGGCACCCGAATCGGCGTCCTCCGGACCAACAGCGAAGTCTGGGTCGAAGACGACGCTCTTCCCAACCTCGGCTGGCTCGCCGAGTCCGACAGAACAACCGCCTTCGACCTGGCCGGCAACCGCATCGGAATCGTCCAGACAGGGCAATGCCGCGTCCAGAGCGGCAACCTTCAGGGACCTTGGACAGACCTCGGCCAATAGCCGAGACACCGAACGATGCCGTCGTGCCCACGACGACACCGCCGATGGTGCACCCAACCTGGGCTGAACAGCGACAAGGTGACTCTGTCCCAACGGTCCACGCCACTGCCCTACCCGCCCGGGATGGGCCCGATGGCGGCGGTAAGCCCCGTTTTGTCGATCACGCCGCGCTCTCAGCCACCGAAAGCGCTTGCGCACCAGTGCTGAACCCGAACGAACCGCATCAATACCGCTACGAACTGGGAGCAGTTGTTGAACCCGTGGAGCAGAAGTATCGGCGTCAGCCTGGCTGCGCTGACCGCCGTGGCGTGCGCGGCCGGGTCGGCGTCCTCGGGAACCACCGACACCAAGTGGATCGCGGCCTGGGGCACTGCCATGCACGAGGCGATGCCGCTGAACGCCTCGAACTTCAGCTGCCGCAACGCCGAACGCGTCAGCGCGGACGGCACACGGATCCGCATCCGGCTGACCAACCAGTTCGTCCGCACGCCCACCACGTTCAACCGGGTCACTGTCGCGCAACGCGACACCGACAGCACCATCGTCCCCGCCACCCTGCACGAGGTCACCTTCGGCGGCCGATCCGTGGTCACGATCCCATCCGGCGGCGAGGTGTTCAGCGACCCGGTACCCATGCCGGTCACTGCGGGCGAGCAACTCGCGGTCAGCGTATTCTCCGCCGGATCCGTCACCGAGTACCCCAACCACGAACTAGGGCTGATCGGTGAGTACTGCACCGACTTCGGCGGCGGCGCCGGAGATCACACAGGTGATCCCGGCCCGTATCCGGGCCACGGGATCAACGTGGCCTGGGTGTCCAGCATCGAGGTGGCTGGTGGCCACACCACCGGCGCCGTAATCGTCCTCGGTGACTCGGTCGCCGACGGAGCACACGCCACTGTCAACACCTTCAGCACTTGGCCGGACGTGCTATCGCGCAGGTTGCAGGCCGCGGGCACGCCGCTGTCGGTGGTCAACGAAGGGGTCGCGGGGAACACCCTGATCACCCCCGGTGGAGTCGGCCCGACCGGGGCACAGCGGTTCGACCGGGACGTACTCGGCCACAACGGCGCTCGAACAGTGATCATCGCCGAAGGCTCCAACGACCTCTACCTGGGCACGGACGCCGCCACCCTGATCGACGGACTCAAACAGCTGGCCGACCGGGCACACGCCGCCGGCCTACGAGTCGTCGGTGCCACTGTGACCCCGCGTCGCGGCGGGTGGTTCGGCAACGACGACGCCAAGGACACCAACCGTGTCCAGGTCAACCAGTTCATCCGCACCGACAACCACTTCGACGCGATCATCGACTTCGACGCGATCATGCGCAACACCGACCCGAACTACCCCAACTCCGGCGCACCCGACTACCAGAACTGGCTGAACCCCGCGTGGGACAGCGGCGACCGCATCCACCCCAACGACAGCGGCTACGCCGTGTTGGCCAACTCAATCGACCTGTCCACGTTGGACTGAACGGATTGCCGTCGCAAGGCGGACTACGTGCCGCTGTCGGCGCCGTGGGCCTGGTTCGTTGACGGTTCGCGGCGCGCTCCAACGGGTCCAGGGGCCGTGGTGCGAACAGGTGCTACGTTTCGGCTCACCGGCAACCATGGCGGAAGCGCCGCGGCCGCGACGCGGCTCCTCGACCTGGAGCCATCAGGCGCGTTCGAAGCCGGCGACCGCGCAGGACGCCGATCGGAAGCCTTCCGCCGAGGATCACCACGTCACCGAAGTCAGAGAGGCCCAGAACGGCCTCTCAAACCAGATCAACCGGCTGAAACGTCAGCTCAGCGACTCACGACTGGCGCCCGAAGACCGCCCCGCCATCGAGGCCGAACTCTCCGAGGCCAGTGGCCTACTCGACTACAGTGAGCAGTGGGTACCACGCGGATAGCCGCCTCACGTACACGACCAAGACAGCTGACATGAGGAGCCATGGGGACCAGTCCTGACGTCGACGAATCGCTCACCCTCGAGCAAATCGAAGACCACCACTGGGGCAACCCACCAGCCGACGCCACTCGGCTAATCCAAACCGCCTACGAGCTGCGCCACAAGCCAGTCGGCTCCATGGACATCGAAGACCTCCGCCTTCTCCTGCTCCAGCAAGAGAGCGTCGACGTGCTGGTCCCCATCGCGCTGAACCACCTCGAGCAGAACCCGCTCGCCGAAGGTGACTTCTATCCAGGCGACCTGCTCACAACTGTGCTGAAGATCCCGCAGGCATACTGGCAGCAGCGCCCCGACCAACGAAGCCGCGCATCAGCTGTGATCACAACAGTCGAGACCCTTGGCAACCTCAACGACCACGACGCACCACACGACACCATTTGGCAACAGATCAACGCCTTCCGCGGCTAACGCTCGGACACGCCTCGATGTACTCCACCGCCGACTACTACGTCTCGCTCTACCCCGGCACCCGCCACCAGGCCGCCGAGAAGATCAGCGCGTCCCTGTTCGCCGCACCGTCCGGCCGTACGCACCGAGCACGGCTCCCGTTCCACAGCCGACGCGTAGCGGGCAAGGCCGCCCAGTGCCCGCACAGATCGGCAACTGTTTCGAAAACCTGACCCTCGGACGACAAATCCGCAGGTTCGCCGCCTTCACTGAGCACCAAGCGCCGACCTCGAGCTGGATAAACACCCGTCTACGCGGCTACGCCAAGCGCCGCGGGACTCCGATGCGTCTCCGTTCGTCACGCCGTGCCGAACCGCTCCGGCACCGCCAGCAGCCCCCGGGCCTACCCCCGGCTCGAACACCCACTGCCAGCATGCGCTCGCAGGCCGACCAAAGCACCACGACCGGCGACCTCGGGTGGCAACTACTACGTCTCGCTCTGCCCCAGCAACCGCCACCAGGCCGCCGCAAAGATTGGTACGTCCCCGTTCACGGCACCGTCCGGCTGTATGCACCGGACCCGGCACCCCACTCCACTGCCGATACGTAGCGGGCAGTACCACCCAGTGCCGACACATGCCAGCAACTGCGCAGACCGGACCCTCGGTCAGTAAGTCCGCAGGTTCACCCCTTCACCAAGCACCAAATATCGACCCTGGGCTGGGGAAACAGGGCCACTCGATGGTAACGGCCCAGCACCAGGGGCTCCGATGCATCTCCGTTACGCGCGCCGTGCCGAACCCCTCCGACACCGCCCGGCCACACCACGCCCGACGAACACAGACGCGGACCCACCCCCAAAGAGGGCCCCGACCGCCCACCGCCACAACGACGATTTCCCCGCAGCAACAACAACGACCGCCGCCGCCAGATCGAACATCCGGTGCCGACGTGCACTCACAGGCCAACCCGTCCACCGGAGCCCATGGCCGCGGACACACAACGGGACACACAGATCCACCTGACCTGCAGAAAGTTCGCCAAATCGAACGTTTCCGCAGGTCAGAAGCATGATCGTAGTGGGCCGCCTGGGGCTCGAACCCAGAACCTACGGATTAAAAGTCTACGGGAAACTAATGTCGGCGAGTGTCGCTAAATGTCGGACTCTGCCAATAAATGCAGGTCAGGCGACAGACTCACCGCCTTTCAGTGTCGTCAAGTGTCGCACAGTGTCAGGCACTACGCCAGCAACGGAGCCCCATCGGAGACGCAGTGACGCCGATTCTGGGTCCAGTGTGGACGTTCTTTCGCAGCTCCTCTGCACGTTGGAGGGCCGCTGGCGGAGACGGCGTCATCGGGGCCGGCGACCTCGAAGTTACAGGCGAGGCCGGCACGACCGGTGGCGTCGACGCAGCCGCCCCAGGCAAGCGCGCCACGATCAACCGCCGCACCGTCAAGCATGGGCCAGGTGCCTTGGTGATCTACGCTGACTGCGTGGCCGAGGCCGATGCCACACGGCCAAAACCCTCTCCCTCCAAAGGATTTTGTTACGAATCGACTGTCGTTTATGGACATCAGCCTGATTCGGGTTCACGATCATCGCCCGTGGTGAGTTCGCCGTGATCGCGGCAGCACACCACCTCCGCGACCACATGAGGAACCGGTCGCGGGTGTTTCTTCTGAATGAGGCGCATGACCATGGCATCAGGCAATGGATTGTTCAAGCGATGCGGGTGCCTCGATCCCAGGACGGGTCGCAGGCTGGGGAGCCAATGTCCACAACTGGCTGAACGAGGGCACGGGAGCTGGTACTTCAGGCTGGAGCTGCCGCCGGGAAAGAACGGCAGGCGACGGCAGCTGCGCCGCGGCGGGTTCGCCTCACGGAAAGCGGCAGGTGCGGCGCGGGACTTCCTGCACAACCCCACCACCCTGGACGGCGCTTCAGGGTCGGCGGTCACGGTGGCGCAGTGGTTGCGGTTGTGGCTGGAAAGCCGGGAGAACCTCGCGCCGTCCACGATGCGCAGCTACGCCATGCACACCCGACGCCACCTGATCCCACACCTGGGACGTGAGCCGGTCGCCGAGCTGACCCCGGCCCGGCTGCAAGCGATGTTCACCTCCCTCATCCGCACCCACGCAGCCGCCGGCCGACCGTTGTCGACGGCCACGCTGCAGCGCATCCACGCCACCCTGCGCGCCGCGCTCAACGCCGCCGTCCGCCGAGGCCTGCTGGTCTCGAACCCAGCTCGCTTCGTAGAGCTACCGTCCGGACAGAAGCCGCATCCGGTGGTGTGGACCCCGACCCGGATCGCCCTATGGCAGGCAAGCGGGATCCGGCCGGCGGTCGCGGTGTGGACCGCCGAACAGACCGCCGAGTTCCTCGCCTGGCTCCGCCACCACGACCATCCTCTCTACGTGTTGTTCCACCTCGTCGCCCTGCTTGGGCTGCGACGAGGCGAAGCAGCCGGATTGCAGTGGGCCGACGTCGACCTTCGCGCCAGAACGGTGACCGTGGCCCGCCAAGTCCGCCAGATCGGCAAGCACCTGGAGCTTGCCGCACCGAAGAGCGCCTCAAGTAACCGGGTGATCGCCCTGGACCACGTGACAGCGACCCTCCTGCAGGGACTGCGTATCGAGTGGCTGGCCACCCACCCCGGCGCCAGCGAACCGGTCGGGTTCCTCTTCCCCGACCACCGCGGTGCCCCGCTGCGGCCGGACTTTCTGACCGTCATCTTCCGCCGGCTCAACACCGCATCGGGTCTCCCGCCGGTACGGCTGCACGACCTCCGCCACGGCGCCGCCAGCCTCTCCCTCGCCGCAGGCAACGACCTGCGCACCGTCCAAGCCCTGCTCGGACACTCCAGCATCACCCTCACCGCCGACACCTACGCCACCGTGCTCCCCGACCTCGCCCACCACGCCGCCGAAGCCACCGCACGCCTCCTCCACGACGCCACCGGCACCCGGCCCGCACCGCGGCGTCCCGTCCGGCGCGCCCGCTCGACACGAATTCGGTACCGCCGATGACGCGGCGGGACGGCGAACGGCTCTCTCCCTAAACTGGCACCGGTCAAGGCAACCCGTGGGTGGAGGGGTGAGGGGCGTGCCATACGCCGTGTGGCTGGAGATGACCGCACCGGAGCCGATAACCGACGCAGCGGCCGCAGCTCAGCTGCCGGGGCTGATCGTCGAGCTGCTGGAAACCGGCTGGGAAGTACCCGCAGTCCCATGGCTCGACGACGAAGACGACAATCCTGCCGTCACCGAGGACGACGCAGCTGCCGGGCCCGGTCTGCTCGACATGCGCGTGCTGGGCTACCGCGACGGCGCCATGATCGGCCTTGCCATCGACACCGACATCCTCGAGATCGCCACGACCATCGGCGCCAGCCTCGGCCGCCACCTCGCCGACGCCGCACCCGCACCCCTGGGCTGGACCACCGAATCCCTCCGCGCCACCAAACTGACCGCCCCGGACCCCGACGGCGACTGGCTGCCGCCGCTACGCGAGGACGGGCCGCGGTTCCCGGTCGCGGAACACCTGCGCCACGACCTGCTCGAGATGGCCGCCCAGTTCCTCATCGCCGGCGCCGTGCGCGACCTGCACGACCCGACCGGCGAAAGCCGCCACACCCCCGAAGCCGTCGACGCCGCCGACCTCGTCGCCGGCGCCGTCACCCAACACCCCTGGGGCCGTGAAGTCGCCGGCGAACTCGGCACGCTCCTGATCGCCGCCGGCCGTCACGAGGCCACCTCCGGCGCCCGTCTGCCGCTGACCGGCCACGGCGGCGGGGACACTACCTTGGCGCAGCAGCTGCTGGAGGCGGTGCGCGCGGAGATCGATCAGCAGGCCATCGACTACGACGACGACCGGATGCGCGGCCACGTCCTCGTCGAAGACTTCATGGAACACCACGACCTGCAATGGAACCGCCGCAGCCGTGGTCGTCCGGCCGCACCCGGCGGTCCGGCCCGGGAAGCCACTGTTCCTCGGTGCTCACGCCGTGCTCTTCCCCGGATGGCCGCCGAAAGCCGGCATCGGGAGGCGCCGGACCGCGCGCAGGCACGTCGTCGCCCATCGCCGGACTGGCACGTCTCGGTGATCCCTGCCCGGCATCGACCCGACTTGCAGGCGCACACCCATGATGCTGCCTCCCGGCTCTTCCCGCGGGGCGTGCATCGCCGGGGTCCGGGACGAGACACAGCTTCACTGAGAGATTACCAAGCCTGCACAGATCGTTACTCCACTGAACGGGCCAAGCCGGAAACTCCTGCCCTGCAACGGTTATGGCGCCGGAAACCGTTTCCGGCGCGGCGTGTGCAGATTCACGTGAGCCATACCCCCGAAGCCGTCGATGCCGGCGCCGTCACCCTCCGCCCCCTGACCGGGCACGGCGGCGGCGATTCCGCCCTGGCGCAGCAGCTGCTGGAGACGGTGCGCGGCGAGATCGACCAGCCGGCCATCGACTACGACGACGCCGACGAACGACGCAGCCGCGAGCAGCTCCGGGCACTGCTGTGGGCAGGACTGCGGGTCCTGGCAACTCTCACCCACGACCTCACCGACCACGCCCCCTCGCCATGGCTCTGGCTCGCCGACCTCGAATGCACCGACCTCAGCTCCGCCGTCGGCGTCTTCGCCGAACTCGACGACGAACGCCTCACCGTCCCCGCACCGGGCTCTCGACACGACTCCGACACAACCGATAACGCAGCGGGCGGCGAACGGCTATCGCCCCAAACTGGCACAGGTCAAGGCAACCCGTGGGGGAGGGGTGTCAAGTCCCAATCCCTGCTGCGTAAGTGCGATCGGGGTTGTTTGCCCTCGCGGCTGTTCCGGTCACGGTTTTGGTCGCCCGAGACTGGCCGCGATGACGTGGCGCAGGGCAGCGACCGAGGGAGCTCCGGAGATCCGGCCGTCGGCGTCGCGGTACAGGCGACACGACACGCTGGCGGCGCTGCCGGGTTCGGCGAACGGGTCGGTGCCGTCCACGAGCAGGGTCGGTGAGCCGGTCATGCCCGTCGCGACGGCGGCATCGAGGTCGGTTACGACGACATGGGTGATCGTGTGGCGGCCGGGCGCGGGGTCGGCGTCGAGAGCCTGTTCGAGCCGATCGCCGAGCAGCCGGAGGTGGGGACAGTCGGGCACGTGCAGGATCTCGATCTTCATCGCGTAAATCTCCGTGGGCGTATCGGTGGGTCCATGGTCATGGTCGGCCCTTGTGCCCGGCTATCGAGTCAAGCCGAAGCGGGATCGCCCAGCAAACGCGGGCGTCGCGGGCCCGGTTGCCGGACCTCAGCACGGCTTAGCCTGTCCACTCCGCGTCAGGCCCGGCCGGTGCCTTGGCACCGCGGAGGGCGGGGTGGATGCTTGACGCCACCTGCTTCCGAGAGGCCGACCATGTCAGCGCAGCCGCATCACGAAGCGGCGCCCCCAGCTCAGCCGACATGCTGGTGCTGCGGCGCCGAACGACGAGACGATGAGCTGGTTCACCTCGGCAATCATCCCGAGGTCGGAATCTGTACCCGTTGCGCGCGCTGGGTGAAGCGGAGTGCGATCGAACTCGAAGACGCCCACGACCCCACCCTCGCGGCTCGGTTGCGGGCCGGCATCCGCGTCGCGCGAACTGCCGTTGTCCGCAGGGGCTGGCATCAGCGTGGCCTGCTCGGGACGTTCCTGCGGCGCATTGACCGTTACCTGCCCTGACGCTCAGCCCATGGCCTCTTGCGGTGCGGACGTGAGGGCGTCCCAGGCGGCCATCGCGCAGGTGATGACCGTTTCGAGTTCAGTGCGGGTGGCGCCGTCGCGGGCTTGGATCGACAGGCCCTGCACGACGGTGGTGTAGTAGCGGGCGACGGCTTCGAGGCCGGCCGGCGGGATGGTGAGGTCGCCGTCGGTGACGCCGCGGGCGAGCCGGTCCTTGATGGTCGCGAACTGGTCGCGCCGGCGGTCGGCGAGGAACTCGCGGACCTCGTGGTTCTCGATCGCGCCGGTGGGCGCGGCCAGGATCAGCATGCAGTAGTGCGGGGCGTCCGAGCGGGTGATCTCGTCGGCGGTGGCGCGCAGCATGGCGTGGATCGCGGCGCGCGCGGTCGGCTGTTCACGCAGGGCGCGCCGGGGCGGCTCGCCGGAGGTCGCGCCGTAGAGGGCCATGACCTTGCCGAACAGCTCCGGCTTGCTGCCGAAGCAGGCGTAGATGCTGGCCGAGGCGATTCCCATGGCCTCGGCCAGGTCGTTGAGCGAGGTGCCTTCGTAGCCGCGCTCCCAGAACAACTCCAGCGCCTGACGCAGCGCGACGTCCGGGTCGAAGGTGCGGGGCCTGCCACGAGCAGCCATGGGTCTCCGTACTTGTTTGTCGTTCGATCAAGTTTACCTTGACCGGGCTCGCCGGTCATGACACGGTTTGTTGGTCGTTCGATAAACAAACAGGAAGTCGACCACCATGAGCCTCCCCGTCACCATGCGCGCCCTCCAGCAGCGGACCCTGACGGGTCCGCCGGACCTGCACCTGATCACCGATGCGCCGGTGCCGCGCCCCGGTCCCGGCGAGGTCCTGATCCGGGTCACCGCCGCCGGCGTCAACTTCGTCGACCTCTCCCAGGCCCGCGGCACGTTCGCCGGCGGCCCCCAGCCGCCGTACCTGGCAGGTATCGAGGGCGCGGGCGAGGTCGTCGCCGTGGGCGCGGGGGTGACCGACCCGGTTCCCGGTGCTCGCGTCGTCGGCGTCGGCATCACCGGCGGCGCTTTCGCCGAGTACCTGGTGCTGCCCGCGGCCGCCGCGCTGCCGGTGCCGGACGGCTGGGCCGACGAGCAGGCGCTGGGGCTGGTCGTGAACTGGCCGACCGCCCTCGCAGCGCTGAAGCCGCTGGGCGGGCTCAGCGCCGGGCAGACCGTGCTGATCCACGCCGCGGCCGGCGCGACCGGTCAGGCCGCGGTGAAGGCGGCCAGACACTACGGCGCGACGGTGATCGCCACGGCCTCACCGGGCAAGCACGATGTGGTACGGGCCCTGGGCGCCGACCACGTCCTCGACTCCCGCGCCGCGGACCTCGCCGCCGAAGTCCGCAGGCTGACCGACGACACAGGCGTCGACCTGGCGCTGGAATCGGTCGGCGGCGCCACCTTCGAGGCGAGCCTGGCCGCAGCCAAGCGGGTCACCGGCCGGGTCGTCGTCTACGGCCTCGCCGGCGGCGACGCGCAACTCACCAACTGGGACCTCGTCTACCGGCACCAAGTCCACCTGATCGGCCTGAACATCGGCGTCCTCATCCAGACCGCCCCGCAGATCTTCGGCGAGGTCATGACCGAGCTGTTCGAACTCCTCGCCGCCGGAGTGCTCACCCCGAGCCGCCCCACCACCTACGAACTAGTCAGCGGACCGGAAGCCCTCGCGGAACTGGAAGCACGCGCCACAGTCGGCAAGCTCGCCCTGCTGCCCTGACCAGACCGTCACACCGCGTACCGGAGACCCCATGGCAGAACAGGAACCGCACCAGATGACCACCACCGCCGACCCGGCCGCCACACCCGTGCGATTCGTCGTCTTGTACGAAACCCCGTCCGACATCGAAGCGTTCGAACGGCACTACAACGACGTGCACATCCCGCTGGCGAAACAGCTTCCGGGCCTGCGCCGCTACACCCGCAGTCACGAACCGGCACCGGTGCGGGGCGAGCCGTGCTACCTGGTCGTGATGCTGGACTGGGACAACATGGCCGCCCTGGAAGCCGCGTTCACCTCCGACATCGGCCGACGCACCGCCGATGACGCCACGAACCTGGCCCGCTACGCACCCATGCGCGCCATGATCCTCCAACTCGACGAGATCTGACCGCGGGCGCCCGGCCGAGGGCTCGCTTACCGCGTCCCATCGACGAACTCATGGGCTTCATTGATGAGTGCGGTCCACAGTGACTGGTCCCGGCCGGTGATCAGGACCCATTCACGGAACACCCGTCCCGCCGGGGCGAACGGCTTGCCGACGCCGTCGGCGATCAGCTGCTGTACCCGGTCACCGGGCAGTTTGACGATCAGGTCGCCGGTGCGGTGGTCGCAGGAGGCGAAGAACTCTCCCGACACCCGCAGGCACGGGAAGCCCATCATTGAGCCCGGCGCGACGCCGGGACGGGCGAGTGCGTCTGCGCTCATTTCGTGGAAGAAGGCGGTCGGGGATCCGGTCACGGCGCTACCTCCTCCTGATCGACGCTGAGCAGGTAGCCAGTGGCGGCGAGCCAGCGCGGCCAGGCCGACTCCGGTCCTTCGATGACGACTTCGCCGGTGGCTCGGCCGTCGTCCCAGCCGGCCTCGCCGGCGGCCCAGCGATGGAGGAACTCTGCGGTGGTGCGGATGGCCAGTTCCGGTTCTTCGGCCGGGCCGGGGCGCTGGTGCAGCCGGCCCTCGGCGAAGAGGAAGGTGGTCGGGTCGTCGTCGATGGTCAGTTCGAACTCGCCGTCGGCCAGGTCGCGGATGCCGCGTACGTAGGTGACGTCGAAGCGCTGCTCCGCTGAACCATCGGCGATCGGGTCGGCGAGGAACCCGACCCCCCACTGCCGCAGTTCGCGCAGCGCGCCTTCGAGTGCCCGGCCGCGGTCGGTCAGTGCGTAGACCACGCCACCGCCGACCGGGCCGGGTTCGCGAACCACGACCCCGGCGCGCTCCAGCGTGCGCAACCGGTCGGTGAGCACGCTGGTCCCGATGCCGGGGAGCCGGGCGAGCAGCTCGGTGAAGCGGGACGGCCGCTTGAGCAGCTCTTGGACGATCACCAGCGTCCACCGTTCCCCGACGACGTCCAGGGCCTTCGCCAGGGGGCAGAACCGCCCGTAGCCGGTCCAGGGGGCTCGGGGCATGTCAGGTGGCGGGCTGCAGCGCGGCGTTGAGGGCCGCGGTGTCGAAGAGCAGGCGCGCGGCGGCGAGCTTGCCGTCGCGGAAGGTGGTCCATTCCGCCATCGGGATCGAGACGACCCCGGTCGCGGTCTCGATCTTGAAGTCATAAATCGAGCAGACGTCGTCGCCGTCTTCCCACTGCCGCTGCAGATCGGCGCCGCGCATGATCGGGCACAGCCCGGCGGAGCCTTCCAGGAAACCCGCCTTGCCCTCGGACTGCAGCATCGGGCCGTGGAACCGGAAGTCTTCGGTGAGCAGCTCGGCGGCGCCTTCGCGGTCACCGGAGGTGAATCTCGTCAGGTAGGTGCGGAAGATTTCGGCGTTCGACATCAAGTACTCCCTTGATGAGATCGGGCTCTCATAATAGGAGTTCTTCGTGTCGCGTCAAGGTCCTGCTGTCCGTAGGGTGGGCCGCTCCGGGGCCATCAGTCGGAGGCGGGAATGGCTGTCGACGTACAGACCGAGATCGTGATCGACGTTCCTCGCGACGACGTCGCCGCGTATGCGATCGATCCCTCCCACGCGCCGGAGTGGTACGCCAACATCGAATCCGTGGAGTGGGAGACCCCCGCGCCGCTGGGCGTGGGTTCACGAGTCGCATTCGTCGCCCGGTTCCTGAGCCGCCGGCTGGCCTACACCTACGAGATCGTCGACCTGGTCCCGGGCGCGCGGCTGGTCATGCGCACCGCGCAGGGGCCGTTCCCGATGGAGACGACGTACACCTTCGCCTCGCGTGGGGACGCCGCCACGCACATGACGTTGCGCAACCGCGGTGAACCGAAAGGCTTTTCGGCCATCAGCGCGCCGCTGATGGCCGCGTCGATGCGCCGGGCCAACCGTCAGGACCTCGCCGCGCTGAAGGCTTTGCTGGAACGGGCCCACCCGCCTTCCGGTGCGTGATCAGCGCGTCCTCATCGGACACCCGTCCTCATCGGACGCCGCGGCCACCGCGGGCGAGGAAGTCCCGTTCGGCGTCGGTGGGTGCCAGTGCGGCGGCTCGCTGGTAGGCGGCACGGGCCTCGGTGTCGTGGCCGAGTTGGCGCAGCAGGTCGGCCCGGGTGGCGTGGAAGGCGTAGTACTGCTCCAGATCCAGCTCGTCCACGAGGGCGAGCGCGGCGGCCGGACCGTCGACCTCGGCGACGGCGACGGCGCGGTTGAGCGCCACGACCGGGGTGGGCGCGAGAGCGAGCAACTGGTCATAGAGAGCGAGGATCTGCCGCCAGTCGGTCTGCGCGGCGGTCACGGCGTCGGCATGCACGGCCTGAATCGCCGCCTGGACCTGGTAGAGACCGGGGTCGTTGCGGCGCAGGCACCAGCGCACGATCGCCTGCCCCTCCTCGATCAGAGCGCGGTCCCAGCGGCTGCGATCCTGGTCGGCGAGCAACACGAGCGAGCCGTCCGGCCCGGTGCGCGTGGCGCGCCGCGAGTCGGCCAGCAGGAGCAGAGCAAGCAGCCCAGCAACTTCAGGTTCGTCGGGCATGAGCTCGGCCAGGAGCCGGGCGAGCCGGATCGCCTCTTCGCAGAGGCCGGGCTGGGTGATGCCGGTGGTGTAGACGAGGTAGACGACGGCCAGCACGGACCGCAGCCGGCCGGGCAGTTCCTCGGCCGCCGGGACCCGATACGGGATGCGGGCCGCCTTGATCTTGCGTTTGGCGCGGACCACGCGTTGCGCCATCGCCCGTTCGGCCACCAGGAACGCGCGGGCGACCTCCGTGGTCGACAGGCCGCCCAGGAGGCGAAGGGTGAGTGCCACCTGTGCGTCGGTGGACAGGGCCGGGTGGCAGCAGGTGAAGATGAGCCGCAGCCGGTCGTCGGCCACCACGTCCCCCTTCCCGAGGTCGTCCCGAACCCCAAACACCGCCAGGTCGCCGAGCAGTTCCCGGCCTCGCGCGTCGCGGCGCAGCCGGTCGACGGCACGGTTGCGGGCGGTGGTGGTGATCCAGCCACCGGGGTTGGGTGGCAGACCGTCGAGCGGCCACTTGCGCAGGGCGAGGGCGAAGGCGTCCTGCACCGCGTCCTCGGCCAGGTCGATGTCACCGCAGAAGCCGATGACCGCGGCGACGGACCGGCCGGACTCCTCGCGGAAGATCCGGCCGACCGCCACCTCGTCGACCCCGCCGGTCAAGCCATCGGCTCCTCGGCGAACGCCGCGAACGGGCGGACCTCGATCGCCACCTTGATGCACCCGGTGACCTTGGCTGCCCAGCCGAGCGCGGCGTCGAGATCGGCGGCCTCGATGACATAGAACCCGCCGAGGTGATCCTTCGACTCCGCGAACGGGCCGTCGGTCGTCAGCAGCTGCCCGCCGGACTCCCGCACCACGGTCGCGATGTCCGGCTCGTGCAGACGACCGGAGAACACCCAGGCCCCGGCCGCGGCCATCTCCCGCTCGATCTCGCCGAGCCGCGCGTGGGACTGCCGCAGCTGCTCCTCGGTCATCGGCTCGCGAACCTCACCGTCGCGGCCGTGCACGGACAACAGGTAACGCGTCATAGTGCCTTCTCCTCGTACCAGGCGGGCCTACCCCGCATCCTCGCCTCACTACGAACGGACCGCACCCGGATCGACACCCGAACCCGAGTTCCGGCACACGCCGTGTTGTCTCAGTCCGCGAGCTTCGCTTCCGTGTCGAGCACCGAGCGAGCTCGGCTCGCCGCCCCTGCCGACATCACCCACCGCAGAGCCGTTCTGCAGCGAAGCGTAAAAACGGCGCAAATCCCGCATCGCCGCGACACCGCCGTGAACTGGGGTCTGTCAGGGTGACCGTCGGCAGCCACACCGGTTCCTGCGTAAAGATCCGTGGCACCGGCTTGACACCGACGGAGGTTGCTCGACCTTGGCTCCGACCGCCACTGCCCCACCCCGGGCGACCAGCAGGCCGATGCTGCTGTTCGCGTTCGCCTTCGCCGTGATGGCCGACCCGGTGTCCTCGGTCGCCTACGCGATCGAAGCCGCCCTGCGCGCGTTGCACGGCGACCTCGCCCTGCTGCTGCCGACCATGGCGCTGGTGGTCGCGATCGTCGTAGTCGTGATCATCAACTACCACCAGCTCGTCGCCCGCTACCCCCAAGGCGGCGGCGCCGCGGCCGCCACCGGCGAAGCGTTCGGCGAGGCCAGCGCGTTCCTCCCGATCGGCGCCCTGATCGTCGACTTCGTGCTGACCATCGCCATCAGCTCCGCCGCCGGCGCCTCCGCGGTCATCGCGTTCTTCCCCGGCCTGGCCGGGCTGCGGATCCCGATCGCGCTGCTGCTGGTCGCCGGGGTAGCCGGCGGCACCTGGTTCGGGCACCTGGGCCGGACGGTGTTCGCGGTGATGACCGTCGCCTTCATCGCCCTCGCCGTCGCCGTGCTGATCTCCGGGCTCTTCGTCACCCCGCACCCGGCCGGCGTCACCACCGCCGATCCCGGGCACGCGCCGCCGCTGGCGGTCGCGCTCGCCTTCCCCGTCGCCATGGCCCTGGCCACCGGCATCGAAGCACCGTCCTCGGCGATCGCGCAGCTCGGCCAGCTCGACGACCCCGGCCGCCGCCGGTTCGGCCGGGTCACGCTGTGGCTGACCCTCGAAGCCGAACAGGAAGAGGACGACACCGTCCACTGAGGACAGGAGGTGATCCGTGACCGGCAGCGGCGCCATCGACGCCGATCGCCTGACCAAGCGGTATGGCGATGTCGTCGCGGTAGACGAGGTGTCGTTCACGGTCGCGCCGGGTGAAATCTACGCGCTGCTCGGCCTGAACGGCGCAGGCAAGACGACCACGATCCGGATGCTGCTCGGTATGGTTCGCCCCACCGACGGCCGGGTCTCGCTGCTGGGCTCGGTGGTGTCGAGCCGGTGCGTCGTGCTGGTCACCGGAGGCTCCCTTCAGTAGCTGAACGTGGTCGCGGGCTCGTCGCCGATCCACTTCCACAGCGGGATGGTGCCGTTCAGCTCCGCGCCGGGGATCAGGTTGCCGGCGTCGAGGTGCTTGGCGTTGAAGCAGATCGGGCAGACGTAGTACCGGCCGCCGGCTGCCTCGTAGCGCTCGAACAGGTCCGGCAGCGGCGGGCAGCCGTCGCACGCGGCACCCACTGCGGTGCCGGGCTGGGAGAGCCGGACCGCCTCTTTGGACAGGAACATCAGCGTCTCGCGCCCGGTCTCGGCGGCACCGACCGCGACGAGGAACGCGACGGTCACCTTCTCCGCGTCCTCGAGGCCGGTCGACAGGCTGATGACGGCTTTGTTCGACATGATCCGCTCCTTCGTCGGGGAACACGACGCTAGGAGCGGGCGGGGCCCGCGTCGTCGGGTGTTCTCCCTACAGATCGAGCGGATCGAGCAGGCCGTTGCGCAGCGCGAACAACGTCGCGGTGGATCGGGACGACGCCCCGGTCTTGGTGTAGATCCGCTCGATGTGCGTCCCGGCGGTCTTGCGCGAGATGCCCAGCCGGTCGGCGACCTCGGCGGTCTGCGCGCCGCGGGAGATCTGGATCAGCACCTCGACCTCGCGCGGGGTGAGCCCGGCCGGTCCCGACACCCGGCGCCGGCCGCCGTTCCCGGCGGCGGCGAGGACGGCCTCCGCCGCGTCGCCGTCGAGCGTGCCGGCCCGGACTTCGGCCCGCACGGCTCCGGCGGCCTGCTTGTCCGTCAGCGCGTCGCGGTGTGCCCGCGGTTCGAGCATCGCCCGGTACATGCACGCCGCGGCCAGTAGCCGCCCGGTCATCGGCACGGCCGCGCCGGCCAGGCCGCGGTGGTAGCCGCTGCCGTCCATGCGCTCGTGGACCGCCGCCGCGATCGCGCCGGGCCTGGCCAGCGCCGCGGGCCGGGCGAGGACGCGCTCGGTGTAGTACGAGCTGAGCCGGATGCGCTCCCAGTCGGTCGCCGACAGCGGCCCGGGCTGGTCGAGCATCGTCACCGGCACCCCGTGCAGCCCGACGTCGTGCAGCAGGCCCGCCCGCCGGCTGGCCACGACGTCCCCGACGGGCAACCCCATCGCCCGTGCCGCCGCGCCGGCCAGCTCCGCGACACCCCGGGAATGCCCGGCGCGGGAGGTGCAGCGCAGGTCGGTGAAGTCGGCCAGGGCTTCCAGCGCCGTGTCCAGCTCCCCCTCCGTCAGCAGGCGCCGATCCGCCGCGAGCAGGTCGCTTTCGGCAGCGGACAGCACGTCAGGGGCGTGCGCGAGGAACGCGTCGACCACGTCTGGAGCGAACTGGCGGCCACGCCGTGCCTGGGCGACCGCGAGCGCGCCGTCGATCCCGCCGGTCCGGTGCCGGACCTCGACGACGTCGGCGAGGTGCAGCAGCCGGATGATCGGCGCGATGTCCGTGCCGCCGACTCCCGGTGGGACCCCGCGGCCGTCCCAGCGGGTGAAGAACTGCCGCAGCGCGGTCACGACGTCCGTGCCGAGTCCCAGCCGCTCGGCCAGTGTCGAGGTGGTCAGGCAGTGCGACTGCATGCCCTGCACCAGGCTCTGCCCGCCGCTGGCCAGGATCGTGGTCGCCACCCGGAGCCGGTGCCACATCGGGCCGCCGCGCCCGGCGTGGCTCAGGAAGAACCCGAACCCGGCCAGTCCGGCGAGATCGACCTCGAAGCTGTCCGCGCGGAAGGCGATGTCGTCGCCGAATGACGCGGCCACTTCGGGGGAGTCCGCGACGCAACCGACCCAGGCGAGCATCGAGACGTAGAACAGCGCCTGCCGCTGGTCCTCCGGCAGGCCCGTGCAGACGGCAAGCCGCTCCGCGATCCGCCACGACCGGAGCACGTGCTCCATCGGCTGGCCCAGCCCGAGATCCGTCGCCAGCGAAAACGCCGCCAGCAGCTCGGCCAGGCTGATCCCGGCATCCCGATCGGCGAACTCCATCAGCGCAGCGTAAGCCCTGCCGACGGCATTTTCGGAGCGCGGACAATCATTCACGAGGGACCGCCGGAATCGGGTTCCGATCAGCACCGCCGTCGCTTCAGTTTACCGCAGCGCATACTGGCGGGGTGGACAAACAAGCCGTTCACGAAGAACTGGAACGAGCGCGCGAGGACTTCCATGCTCTGCTCGCCCGTGCGGACGCCGCCGCTCTGCGGGCGCCCGGCGACGGGACCCGCTGAACCAACCGGCAGCTGCTGTTCCACATGCTGCTCGGCTACCTGATCATCCGGGCGCTGAGCGGGCTCGTCCGGTTGTTCGGCCGGCTCCCCGACGTGGCCGACCGTCGCTTCGCCCAGTTGCTCAACGCGGCCACCCGCCCGTTCGACGCGGTGAACTTCGCCGGTTCCTGGCTCGGTGGCAGCGTCCTCCCGCGACGGTGGATGCTGACCCTGTCGACAGGACGATGGCCGCGCTGGACCGCCGTCTCGACCGCGAACCCGAGGCGGACCTGGCCCGCGGCATGCACTACCCGACCCGCTGGGACCCGTTCCTCCAGGACTACATGACGCTCGCCGACATCTACCGCTTCCCGACGCAGCACTACGACTTTCACCGCCGCCAGCTCACCCTCCCGGGTCGCTGACCCGGACGGCGTGGTGGTCGCGTTGTAGTCCAGGTAGACCGGTCCGGTCATACGACGGTCTCCACGGGCAGGTCGGCCAGCCGCCATTCCAGCATGCCGTCGTCGAGCCGGATCGCGCGGCGGCCGCGGCCGGTCAGCAACCGCACGGCGTCGTAGGCCAGCACGCAGTACTCACCCCGGCAGTACACGACGATCTCGGTGTCCTCGGGCAGCTCGCCGATCCGGCCGGCCAGCTCACCGACCGGGATGTTCACCGCGCCCGGGATATGCCCCGCCCGGTACTCGTGCGCCGGGCGGACGTCGAGCACCACGACGTCCACCCGGGCGCGCAGCTGCGTCCGGGTGATCTCCGCGCCGCCGTCCGGGCCGAGGTAGTCGTCCCGGGCCGGGGAAACCGCGGGCTGATGGGCCTGGGCGACCGTGCGCAGCAAGGCGAACAGCCGGGCGACGTCCTTGCCCGCGAGCCGGTAGTGGATGCGCACGCCGTCGCGGCGGGTCGTCACGAACCCGGCCTGCTTGAGGGTCTGCAGGTGCGCGGCGACCACCTGGGCGTGTTCTTCCGGCAGATACCGGTAGCCAGGGCGCGGCGACGACAGCCCGAACCCAGGGTAGTCGAGGGCGACGCACCGGAACTCCTCCCGCAGGGCGCGGATCACGTCGCGATACACGAAGGACCAGGTTGGATTGCCGTGCAGCAACAGCAGCGTGGGCCCCGCCCCTTCGTCCACGTAATGGACGGTGTGCCCGTTGATCGCGACGAAGCGGCTCTCGAACGGGAACAGCTCGTCATCGACCCACGCCGGCCTTCCTCCGTCAGCCATGACCACCCCGCCTCTCGCCGGTATGCTTGATCTAGTCAGGCTGACTTGAGATTGTCAAGTGAGGGAGTCATGGGTCGAAGCTACGGTCAGTACTGCGGACTCGCCCGAGCGCTCGATGTCGTGGGTGATCGTTGGAACCTGCTCATCGTCCGCCAGCTCCTCGTCGCACCCGCCCGCTACCGGGAGCTGCTCGACGGGCTTCCCGGCGTCGCCACCAACCTGCTCGCCGACCGGCTCCGCGACCTCGAGAACGCCGGAGTGCTCGAGCGCCGCCTGGCCGGGGAAGGCAACGCGATCGTGTACGCCCTCACCCGGTGGGGCGGCGAGCTGCGCGCACCGATCGAGGGCCTCGTCCGCTGGTCCACGCCGTTGATGGTGCGCGGGGCCGAAGGCGACCGCTTCCGCGGCGAATGGCTCGTCGTCGCGCTCCCTGCCGTGCTCGGCGGCCGGGTGACCGCCGGCCGGCCGTCGACGATCGGGATCGCGGTCGACGACCACCTGATCCAGGTGCGGACGACAGACTCGGGGGTCGAGGTCGCGCTGCACGACGGCCGGGACCTCGATGCCGTCGTGCGCACCGACGCCGCCATCGTGCTCGGCCTGGCGGCGGGCGTCCTCGCCCTCGACGACATCCTCGGACTCGTCGACGTCGACGGCGACGAAGCTGCCGTTCGGAGCCTCTTCGGCGCTCACCGCACCGAGTCCGAGGGCTCTCCCGCGCCGATGACCGCTCGCCCCGGTACGCGCTCGGACTGAAATCGGCGTGACGGCCGCCGGCGTCCCGGTGGTGCTGACGAGCGCGCTCGGTGCCGGCACGGGCATGACACTTGGCCGCGCCGGCCGCGACCGGACCTTGCTCGCGGTGATCACTCGCGCTATCTTGAACCAGTCATTCCAAGATTGGAGAGGCGATGCCCGACGTCAAACACTTCGACCCGGACGCGACGCTGGACGTCGTGACCCGCCTGTTCTGGCGGCAGGGCCTGGCCGCCACGGGCATGGGCGAGGTGGTGCGGGAGACCGGTGTGAGCCGGTCCAGCCTGTACGCCACCTTCGGCGGCAAGAAGGAGCTGTACCTGGCCGCACTCGACCGCTACCTCGACGAGCACGCCCGGCCCGGATTCGCCCGGCTGGCCGCCGACGAACGAGGCCTGCCCACGGTGCGGGAGTTCTTCACCCGGCTGGTCACGGCCCGCTGCTCCGGCGAACGCGCCGGCTGGGGCTGCCTGGCCGTCAACGCCCACACCGGCCCGGAAGCCGCCGACCCCGACGTCCGCCGCCGCCTCGACCGCCACCACGCGCAACTACGCGAAGCCCTGCACGACGCACTGACCACCGCCTGCGGACTCGGCCAGCTGCACGCAGGCGTGGACGCGAACACCGCCGCCGGGACGCTCGCGCTACTGGCCTACGGACTGAACCTGCGCTCCCGCGCCGGCGCGGACGCCGCCGAACTGAACGCCACCGTCACCGACACCCTCGCCGCGCTGGCGGCGTGAGCACCACAACCGGGAAAGGACGAATTCCGCATGGCCCAGTTCACCGTTCACGACGAGCACACCGCCCCCGAGGCCGCCCGCACCATGCTGGAGGGTGCGCGCCGCAGGCTCGGGTTCGTCAGCACCCTGGCGGGAGTCATGGCCGAGTCGCCCGAGCTGCTGTCCGGCTACAACGCGCTGGCCGCCGCGTTCGCCAAGTCCTCCCTGCCCGGCCCCGCCCAGCACGTCGTGCTCATCGCCGCCAGCGTGACGAACGACTGCCGGTACTGCGTCGCCGCGCACTCCACCATGGCCCTGCGGGGTGGGCTGGACGAGGACACCGTCGCGGCGTTGCGCGCGGGGAAGCCGCTGGAGGACCCAGTGCTGGAGGCGGTGCGCGCTCTGACCGAGTCCATTGTGGCCGAGCGCGGCTGGGCGCCGCAGGAACAGGTCGACGCCTTCCTGGCCGCCGGGCACACCCACCGGCAGGTACTCGACGTCGTCCTCGGCGTCGGCATGAAGACGTTGTCCAACTACACCAACCACATCGCCCACACCCCGCTCGACCCCGCCTGGGCCGAGCAGGAATGGCAACCCACCTCCGCATGACCCACCGCCTTAACCAGCTGACGCCGGCCCCGACTGCCCTGGACACGACCACGAGAACGCGACGCTGTTCAAGGCGCATTCATGGGAGGGCGTGCTTCTGCGACGTCGCCGAGGACTTCGACGTGCCTCAGCCATCGCTGAGCCACCACCTGCGGGTCCTCGCATCACCGGGAACGTCGCGGCACCTGGAGCTGGTACCCGCTGGTCCCTGTCCCTTGAGAAATGCGCAGGCCGCCGCCAACGCGGGTATCGGAACTGCACCAGTTCAGCACTCAAACCCCCTGAGGGGCGCACACTGAGCGAGTGGACAAGCAAGCCGTTCACGACGAGCTGGAGCGAGCACGCCAGGACTTCCACGAGCTGCTCGCTCGGACGGACGCGGCCACACTTCGGCAGCCAAGCGACGGAACTCGCTGGACCAACCGTCAGCTGCTGTTCCACATGCTGCTCGGCTACCTGATCATCAGGGCGTTGCTGAATCTCGTCCGGCTGTTCAGCCGGCTCCCCGGCACAGCCAGCCGCCGGTACGCGCAGCTGCTCAACGCCGGAACCAAGCCGTTCGACGCGGTGAACTTCGCCGGCTCCTGGCTCGGCGGAACCGTCCTTCCGCAACGCTGGATGCTGGCCCTGTTCGACCGCACGATCGCCGCTCTGCACCGCCGTCTCGAGCAGGAAACCGACACCGGTCTGGCTCGCGGCATGCACTACCCGACCCGCTGGGATCCGTTCTTCAAGGACCGCATGACCTTGGCCGACGTCTACCGGTTCCCCACCCAGCACTACGACTTCCACCGCCGCCAACTGACCCTTCGCTAGATCCCGGACATGGTGCGCCGAGGTGACAGGTTCACCGACCGCAACTACTACTCCGGCACCTCAGGCCGCGGAGTCCGACTCGAGCGGCCTGCACCCGTGGATCTGGATCCTCATCGCCGCCATCGTCGTCATCCTCGTCGCCGTGTTCCCCCTGCGCCTGCCGCGCCGAGCAGAATTGAAGCCACTCCCTAGCCGAGGTCGGCCCGGCGCGGTTCCTCGCGGCTGATCGGCGAGAGCGTGAGCATCTGCGGCCGAGCCGGCTCCTCCGTGCCCGGCGCGCAACACGCACAACCGTCCTCTTCGGACTCGGCTGTGCCAGGGATCCGCTGGGTGACCACCGGTTCCGGCGGGGTCTCACCGCGCAGCGGCCGCAACCTGCCGGCGCGGACGCCGTTGCCGATGACGAAGACCTCGGCCAGCTCGTGCACGAACACCACCGTGGCCAGGCTCAGCACGCCGAACGCCGCCAGCGGCACCAGCGTCAGCACGATCACCGCCGACAGGCCGATGTTCTGCAGCATGATCCCCCGAGCGCGGCGGGCGTGCCGCAGCGCCTGCGGGAGGTGCCGCAGGTCCGTGCCCATCAGCGCGACGTCCGCGGTTTCGATGGCCACGTCGCTGCCCATCGCCCCCATCGCGATCCCGACGTCGGCGGTGGCGAGGCCCGGAGCGTCGTTGACGCCGTCGCCGACCATCGCGACCGCGCCCCGCCGGCCTTGAAGGCGGCGCACGAGGTCGGCCTTGTCGGTGGGCTTCAGCTCGGCGTGCACCTGCTCGATACCGGCCTGCGCAGCCAAGACGGCAGCCGTGCGGCCGTTGTCGCCGGTCAGCATCGCGACCTCGACACCCGCGTCCCGCAGCTCGGCGACCACCTCGGCTGCTTCGGGACGCAGTTCGTCGCGAATGCCGATCAGCCCGAGCAGGACGCCGTCGTACTCGACGACCGCGACCGTCGTGCCGCTCTCTTCCAGCCGGGTGACCGCGTCACCGAGCGGGCCTGCACCGATCCACGTCGGCTTGCCGAGCCGGGCGGGGCGTCCGCCAATGACGCCTTCGAGTCCGGCACCGGGCACGGTGACGACCGACTCGGCTGCAACCGGCGGACCGGAGGCAGCCAGGATCGCCGCGGCCAGCGGGTGTTCACTTTGCGCTTCGAGCGCCGCCGCGACCTCGAGGACCTTGGCCTTGGTGACGCCGTCGGCGGGCACGATCTCGGTGACCACCGGCCGGTTGCGGGTCAGCGTGCCGGTCTTGTCCAGCGCCACCGTACGGACGGTGCCGAGGGTTTCGAGTGCGGCGCCGCCTTTGACCAGCACCCCGAAGCGGCTCGCCGCACCGACGGCGGCGATCACGGTCACCGGGACGGAGATCGCCATCGCGCACGGCGCGGCCGCGACCAGCACGACCAGCGCGCGTTCGATCCAGGTGACCGGGTCGCCGAACACCGCGCCGAACCCGGCGATCAGGACGGCCAGCACCATGACCGCGGGCACCAGCGGGCGGGCGATCCGGTCGGCCAGCCGCTGCCGATCGCCCTTGCGCCGCTGCGCGTCCTCCACCACGCGCACGACCTTGGCCAGGGAGTTGTCCGCCACGGTGGCGGTGGCTTCGACCGTGAGCACGCCGGTGCCGTTGATCGCGCCGGCGTACACGCCGTCGCCCGGGCCGGTCTCGACGGGAACCGATTCGCCGGTGATCGCGGAGGTGTCCACGGCCGACCGGCCGGTCAGGACCGTTCCGTCGCTGGCGATCCGCTCTCCCGCCCGCACCAGCATCCGGTCACCGATGCGCAGCTTCGACGGCGGGATCGTCGACTCGCGGCCACCGCGCACCACGCGGACCTCGTCCGGCACGAGCGCCAGCAGAGCCCGCAGCCCTCGCCGGGTACGCGACAGCGAGTAGTCCTCGAGAGCCTCGCTGATCGAGAACAGGAACGCGAGCATCGCCGCTTCGGCGAACTGGCCCAGCACCAGCGCACCAACCAGCGCGATCGTCATCAAGGTGCCGACGCCGATCCGCTTCTTCCGCAGCGCGCGGAGAGTGCCGGGCACGAACGTCCAACCACCGATCGCCGCGGCCGCCAGGTGCAGCCCGATCTCGCCGGGGCGCCAACCCAGCCACCCGGCGACGACGCCGCTGACCAGCAGGATGCCCGCGATGCCGGCCAGCCGGATCTCCGGAATCTGCCAGAACCGCTGGGGCGCTTCGGCTTCTTCGGCCGGAGTGGCCTCGTCGTGGTCGTCGCCCGGGCCGCAGCACGCGTCGCTCATACCGGATCCGCCTCCGCCGCCGGTGCGGCCACCGTCGCCAGCACCCGCTGTCCCGTGTCCGCGAGCCGGTACATCACCAGCTTCCCGTCCCGGCGCGAGGTCACCAGCCCGGCCGAGCGCAGCTGCCGCAGGTGGTGCGAAACCAGGCCCTGCGACGATCCGACGATCCACGCCAGGTCGCACACGCACAACTCGTCGCCCACGGCCAGCGCGTGCGCGATCCGCAGCCGCGTCGGATCACCGAGAGCGCGCAGCACGTCCGCACGCGCCCGCAA
This sequence comes from Amycolatopsis sp. NPDC005003, assembly GCF_053600695.1. Taxonomy (NCBI): domain Bacteria; kingdom Bacillati; phylum Actinomycetota; class Actinomycetes; order Pseudonocardiales; family Pseudonocardiaceae; genus Amycolatopsis; species Amycolatopsis sp. NPDC005003. The sequence continues at coordinate 127,505 of NZ_JBSGAI010000030.1, forward strand.
CTCACCGTCCGAGGGCAACGCGACCCGCAAGGCCTCCGCGTGGTCGAGGTCCAGGCACAGCAGCTCACACCGATCGTCACTCACCCCATCAATCTAACGTCCGTTGATGTGTTGAAGCAAGCATGCCGAGCGTCGATACCCGCATTCATATCCCCGATCTGGGCAAACGCCGCTGGCACGAGGATGGCCGAGCCGGGTTCTGTTGATCTCTTCGAGAGGGCGTGGACGTGGATTCGTCGGCGGGTGTGTTCAAGCGGTGTGGGTGTCGGAGCAGGGAAACCGGGAGGCCGCTGGGCGCAGCGTGTCCCGACGTGGCACAGGAAGGGCACGGGAGTTGGTACTACCGCCTCGAGGTGACACCGTGGCCGGACGGCCGGCGACGGCAACTCCGGCGTGGCGGATTCGCCACCGCCGAGGCCGCCCACAGCGAACGAGACCAGTTCGGCGCGACCGGCGAGCGGGGACTGGCGGACGCGACGATAACCGTAGATCAGTGGCTGCGCCTGTGGCTGGCCACCCTCGTCCACCTACGGGGCACCACCCTGTCCGCCTACCGCAGCAACATCGAAACCTACCTGATCCCCTGCCTGGGCGGTGTCCTGGTGCGGGAACTGACCGCGGACCGGATCCAGGCAATGGTGGCCGACCTCATCCGCAACGGCGGCGTATCCGGCCACCCGCTACGGCCGGGCACACTGCGGCACGTCCACGCGACGTTGCGGGCCGCCCTCAACGCCGCTGTGCGGCGCGGCCTCCTCCCTGCCAACCCCGCCCGACACGTCCACGTCCCCACCGGCAAACGCCCGCACGCGGTCGTGTGGACCGCGCCCCGGATCGCGCACTGGCGGACCACCGGGAAAAGACCACCCGTCGCCGTCTGGACCGTCGACCAGACCCGCGCATTCCTCAAGCACATCCACGGCCACCCGCTCTACCCGCTATTTCATCTCATCGCCCTGTTCGGGCTCCGCCGCGGCGAAGCAGCGGGATTGCGATGGTGCGACATCGACCTCGAACAAGGCCTGCTGACCATCTCCCGCCAGATCCGCCAATACGGCCGGCACCTCGAAATCGGCAAACCGAAAAGCGAAGCCAGCAACCGGGTCATCAGCCTCGACAGCGTGACCATTGCCCTGCTCCGCCAATACCGCGAAGACGTCGCCCCCGAATCAAAGGAGCTCATCTTCGCGACCCGTTCCGGGGGAATGCTCACCCCTCAACATTTGACCCACCTGTTTCGCGTCCTGAATGACGAATCCGGCTTGCCGCCGATCCGGCTGCACGACCTACGGCACGGCGCAGGCAGCCTTTCCCTCGCCGCCGGAAACGACCTCAAAACCGTCCAAGCCATGCTCGGACACTCCAGCATCGTCCTCACCGCCGACACCTACGTCAGCGTCCTACCCGACCTGGCCCGCCGCGCCGCCGAAGCCACCATCCACCACGTCCTCAGCGCCGCAAAAACCACCGGCGCACGGCTACGCGGCGCCGCCAGCATCCCCTCCGCAGCGGCTTAACCCGCTGGTCACTGCCCACTTCTCGGCTGCCCGCCCACAACGACTCCGCCTCGGGCAGTCCGCAGCAACCCGCGAAAGGACGGTCACCGACCCGGCGAAGGACAGGTCAACACGAGGCCTGCCCTGGCTGCGACCTGCCCGAACACCGATTTCCAGGCCGCTGCGACACACACCCGGCACCGCCACGGCAGCCCCGAGCCCATCACGGGCTTACCGGGAGCCCACCCAAGATCACGCCACGCCTCGGAAGATCCGACAAACAAGAACATCCCCGCTGGTCAGCAGGGATGTCGATGTGGTGGGCCGCCTGGGGCTCGAACCCAGAACCTACGGATTAAAAGTCCGCAGCTCTACCAATTGAGCTAACGGCCCTCACCCCCAGTCTAGCCAGGCCCCCATCACCCGCTCGCACGCCGGGTCCGGCTGAGGCTCTCGGGAAGGCCGAGACTGGTTCTCCGCCCGTCGGCCGGCGCCCGGCAAAACGATGTTGTGCTCGGGGTCATCACCGAGGCCGCCCGTGGATACGCGCGCGGGCATTGCGACGTGCTTCTCGACGGCGTCGTCAGCCCCTCGGCGCTGCAACCCTTCCGGGATGCCGCTGAAGGGGACGCACGCCGGGCTCGGAGAGCTGGAACAGCACGTCATGGACACGACGGTGCAGACCGCCGATGTCGTCCGGCGCCGGGCTCGCCCAGCTGCGTTCCCACTCTGCTCCCCTGTGGACGGACGTGGACTGACGCGCGGGACCCGGGCCGGGCCCCGCGCGTCACGCCGTCAGCACTGGACGAACAGGCCCGTGTAAGCCGTGCACTTCTTCGACGCCTTGTCGTTGGCCGCCTCGGGGTCGGCCGGTGCGCTTGCCGCTCGCTGAGCCGTCGCCGTGAAGGCGCCCCAGGCGAAGAAGCCGCCCTCCGATGTGAACTTCGCCGTGGCCGAGGCGCCCGGGGCCAGGGTGCCGATCGCGCAGTTCAGCGTCGCGCCCGCCTGGGTGCAGCCCGTGGTGGAGACGATCGTGCGGCCCGAACCGGGGTTGGCCGTCACGCGGACGCCGGTCGCCGTGGCCGGGCCGGTGTTCGACACCTTGATCACGTAGTCGACCCGGGCGACCAGGCCGATGCGCGGGGTGGCGGTCAGCGCGACCTTGACGTCGGCCTCGTCCGGCGGGGCGATCGTGACGGCCGGGCCGTCCTCCACGCCGAACGCGTAGTTGTCGCCGGCGAACTGGTGCTGGAGCGTGAACTGGCCGGGTGCGACGTTGTCCTTGACGCGCAGGGTGAACGTCACCGTCCGGCTCTCGCCCGTGCCCAGGTCGCCGACGCCGCCGCGGAAGCTGCTCAGGTACGGCGCGCACGGTGCGATCGCCCCGGTGCAGGAGACCAGGTCGACCACGTCGGCGATCGGCTTCTCCTTCACGTAGAGCGCCGCCTTCGCGCCCGTGACCGTGAAGTCCGTCGGGTTGGTCAGCTGCTCGGTGACCGTGAACGTGGTGCCCGCGCGCACGGTGGTCGCGCTGACGTCGATCGTGCTCGCGGGCGGGGCCGCGGACGCGACGGCCGGGGCTGCGCACAGGACCGCCGTCGTCAGCGCGGCCAAAACGGCAGTTCTTCGTCCGGTTCGCTGCATATTCGTGATCTCCTGGTTCCGAACCGAGGGGGTGCGCTCCGACCGGTGAGACTGGCCTGCGCAGCGGGGTGACGAAGATCAGATCGCCGCACCCCGAAATTCGTTACCGGGTTCTCGAAACCGTGCTTGAACTGGGGTTTTACGGCGGTTGCCCGGTCACCGACCGCCTGCGTGATCCGAAACTGTCGGACCCCTGTGGCACGCTCCGCGCATGACCGAACACACTACCCCGGTGGCGGCCCCGGCCCGCTTGACCGGCCCCCGAACCGACCCGGCGCCGGTCGCGGACGAGCGGCAGGCGCTCACCGAGAGCCTCGACTACTACCGGCGCACCTTCGAGCTGAAGTGCGCCGGCCTGGACCACGCCCAGCTGTCCGAACGCTCGGTGCCACCGTCCACATTGACCATGCACGGGCTGCTGCGGCACCTCACCGGCTGCGAACGCTGGTGGTTCCGGATCCAGTTCACCGGCGAGGACATCCCGAACCTGTACTACTCCGACGACGATCCTGAGCAGGACTTCACGGACCTGGGCGGCGACGTCGACGAGGCGTTCTCGTTGTGGCACGCCGAATGCGCGCGCTCCCGCGAGATCGTCGCGGGCAGCTCGCTGGAGCAGACCGGCACCCGGCGCAGCACCGGCGAGCCGTTCACCCTGCGCTGGCTGATGCTGCGGATGATCGGCGAGTACGCGCGGCACATCGGCCAGGCCGACCTGATCCGCGAGCGGATCGACGGCGCGACCGGTGAGTGACGGCTCAGGCGCCCGCCGTCCGGCGGCGGAAGCGGGAAAGGAGGTTGACCACGAGCGGCACGACGATCCAGCACGCGTAGGCCCAGTGCGTGAAGAAGGCGACCGGGATCGAGACGGCGAAAGCGGCGGCCATCGCGCCGATCCCGCGGTAGACCGCGCCGAAGAGCTCCGGCGGGGTGTCCGCGCGGTACAGGTGGTTGCGCTGGATCTGCCGGGCCATGAGGAGGAACAGCGTCAACGCGACGACCTGCACGAGGGCGTAGAAGACGAAGCGGAACTCGAACGCTCCGTCTTCGGCGATCACCTTCGTGGCGAAGGGCATGATCACCTGCATCAGGAGCCAGCCGAAGGTGAGGCGGGCGAGCCCGCCGCCGAGCGTGGTGACGTGGTTGAACAAGCGGTGGTGGGCGCGCCAGTGGCCGCCGATGACGATGAAGCTGATCAGGAAGGAGACGTATTCGGACTGGTGATGACCGAGTGACCGCAGCAGTTCGGCGCTGGTGGCGCCCTCCGGCAGCGGCAGCTCGAGCGCGAGCAGCGTGATCGCGATGGCGACGACGGCGTCCGAGAAGAAGGTCAGCCGCTCGGCGGCGATGGCCCGGGATTCGGAGCCGGCGGTGTCCTCGGTGGACGGGGCGCTGGTCATGGCGGATGAGCGTGCCAGACCCGGTCGTGCGGCCGCCGCCGAGGTCGGGCGCGTGCGATGCTGACGCCATGACCGTCGACCCCGATTCCGGACTGCTGTCCCCGGTGCGGGCCGGCACGCCGGCCGAAGCGTCCACTGGAGACGAGGCCTGGTTGCGCGCGATGCTCGACGCCGAGGCGGCGCTGGCGAGAGCGCAGGCGCGGCTCGGGACAGTGCCGCCGGAGGCCGCGCAAGCGATCACGGAGGCCGCCGGCGCGGCACGGGTCGACGTCGCCGAGCTGGCGCGTGGGGCGCGGGCGACCGCGAACCCCGTCGTCGGCCTGGTGAAGGCGCTGACGTCGGCCGTCGGCGAGCTCGCGCCCGGTGCCGCCGAATACGTGCACCGCGGCTCGACCAGCCAGGACATCTTCGACACGGCGATGATGCTGGTCGCGGACCGGACGCTGCGGCCGCTCGCCGCCGACCTCGACACGACGGCCGAGGCGCTGGCCGAGCTGGCCCGCGCGCACCGGGACACGACCATGGCCGGGCGGACGCTGACGGCACACGCGGTGCCGACGACGTTCGGGCTGAAGGCCGCGGGCTGGCGGCAGCTGGTGCTGGACGCGGCCGTCCGCATCCGGCGCGTGCTGGACGGCGGGCTGCCGGTCTCCCTGGGCGGAGCGGCGGGGACGCTGGCGGCGTACGTCGAGTACGCGCGCCTCGCCAGCGAGGCGCGCGGGGGCGGGAGATCGGAAGAGCGGCGGGTGGGGAAAGAG
>NZ_JBSGAI010000031.1:0-132287 GCF_053600695.1 Amycolatopsis sp. NPDC005003
TTTGTTTATTTTGTGGTTGTGCTTAATCTTTAATATTTTTTCTTAACAGCACAACCCTTTCGGTGGGTGGCGTGTCCTGTGGGGGGGGGGGGGGCCCCCCCCCCCCGGTAAACACCCTCAGTGCGAGTACTGGGAAGGTGGCGTAGCCACCGACCAAGGGGTGGCCGACGCACTGAGGTCGCCTCTCGGCGGCTATGCGCAGTGTGGCTCCAGCCGGACGGTATTCCACAAAGGCGGTTCTTCAGTGAGCCCGGGGGACACGGAGTGCGCCGGCCACATGTTTCAAACGAGGCTGTTGGGGCGATTGTTCCCGAGCCGAAGTCATTCGCCCGGCCAAGGGTGGGATCATGGGTCTGTGCCAGCGGACGCCGAGGTTGAACCGGGAACGCTCCTGGTCGCCGCCCCCACGATGGTCGACCCCAACTTCCGCCGGACCGTGGTGTTCGTCATCGATCACCGCGAAGAGGGCACGCTCGGCGTCGTCCTGAACCGGCCGAGCGACGTCGCCGTGCACGACGTGCTGCCCAACTGGGGCGGGCACGTCGCCGAGCCGCAGGCGGTGTTCGTCGGCGGCCCGGTCGAGAAGAAGACCGCGTTGTGCCTGGCCGCGCTGCGCACCGGCGAAACGGCGGCGAGCGTGCCGGGGGTGATCGCGGTCCGCGGCCCGGTCGCGCTGGTCGACCTGGACACCGATCCCGAAGTGCTGGTGCCGAAGGTGCGCGGCGTGCGCGTGTTCGCCGGGTACGCGGGCTGGGATTCGGGGCAGCTGGCCGGCGAAATCGAGCGTGACGACTGGGTCATCGTGCCCGCGCTGCCGAGCGACATCCTGGCCTCGCCCGACGGCGACCTGTGGAGCCAGGTCCTGCGCCGGCAGGGCATCCCGCTGGCGCTACTGGCCACCCATCCGGGCGACCTCCAGCGGAATTAGGCGTCTTCCTTCTTGAAGACGCCGCAGCCGCCGGCACCGCACGCGCAGCCGCTGCAGCCGGCCGGCGCCGCCGGAGCCGGGGCGGGCACGCTCAGCGCGGCCCGGTTGCCGAGCACGCCACCGCCCATGACCAGCAGCACCATCGCGAGCACGCCCGCGACCGCGGCGGAGACCAGGCCGCCGGTGGTCGGCATGGCCAGCCCGGCCAGCCCGGTGAGCACGGCGATCGCGCCCCCGGCCATGGTCGGCAGTCCCGCGACGCGGTTGGCCAGCTTGAACGCCTCTTCACTGCGCAACGCCGCCTCGGTGCGCACCCCGGTGCCGCCCTCGCGCGTCAAGCGCTCGCGGAACCCGAGGAACCCACCAAAACCGACGAGCAGACCCAGCACGACCGGAACCAGCGCGATAGCGAACACGGGGTCAAGGATAAGCGTGACGTCCCGGCAACCTGCCGGATACCCTGATCGACTGTGCTACAGGCCATGTCACCGCGTGTACTGCCCACCGTCCTGACCGCTGCCCTGATCGGGGGAATCCTCGCCGCGGCGCCGGCGAGTGCCACCGAGAGTCACCAGCGGCCGATCCGGCTGCTCGGCGAGAAGATCGTTCCGAACGCCCTGCAGTTCCAGGGCACCACGGTCGGCGGCCTGTCCAGCATCGACTACGACCCGCGGACCGGCGGCTACGCGCTGATCTGCGACGACCGGTCGGCGATCAACCCCGCCCGCTTCTACACGGCGACCTTCCCGGTCACCGCCCACGGCGTCGGCGACGTCACCCTCACCGGCACGAAGCCGCTGCTGCGCCCGGACGGCACGCCGTACCCGCCACTCGCGCAGAACGACCCGGCGAAGCCGCAGAACGAGCAGACGATCGACCCCGAAGAGCTGCGCGTCGACCCGTGGAGCGGCGACTACTACTGGTCGCAGGAGGGCGAGCGGACGGCGACGACGCTGATCGACCCCTCGATCCGCGAGGCGCGCCGCGACGGCGAATACGTCCGCGACCTGCCGATCCCCGCGAACGAGAAGATGACGCCGACGGCGGGCCCGCGCCAGAACCTCGTCCTCGAGGGCATCACGTTCACCGGGTACGGCTCGCTGCTGGCGAGCGAGGTCGAGGGCCCGCTGCTGCAGGACGGCCCCGAGGCGACCACGACCACCGGTGCCCTGTCGCGGATCACCCTGCAGTCGCGGTTCGGGCCGGTCCTGGCCCAGTACGCCTACCCGCAGGAGCCGCTGTTCGCCGCGCCCGTGCCGTCGACGGCGTTCGCCACCACCGGCGTCTCCTCGATGCTGGCCGTCGACCAGGCCGACCCGACGAAGTTCCTCATGATGGAGCGCTCGTTCAGCACCGGCGTCGGCAACAAGGTGCGCGTCTACGAGATCGACACGAACGGCGCGACGAACGTCCTGAACGTCAAGTCCCTGGCCGACGCGAAGCACGTCAAGCCGGTGAAGAAGCGGTTCCTGTTCGACGCGGCCGACCTCGGCTTGTCCACTGTGGACAACATCGAGGGCATGACGTGGGGCCCGAAGCTGCCGAACGGCGAGCGCAGCTTGATCTTGGTCAGCGACAACAACTTCTCCGCGACCCAGGTCACGCAGTTCGTCGCACTGGCGGTCCCCTCCGAACGGCTTTGACCAGCAAGTTACGATGAAGGTATGAACACGGCTCGGCTGCTCCTTAGCCTGCCGCGCTGACCGGGCCCGGCCCGGCCGGCGCGGCGACCCCTCATGCCCTGGTGGCTGAGGGGTCGAGTTGTTTCTGGAGCGATCGACGAAGGAAGACGGCGATGACTGAGGCGACAGGGACCGACGTCCCGGCGCACCGCTACACGGCCGCGCTGGCGGGCCAGATCGAGCAGCGCTGGCAGGACCACTGGGCCGACCAGGGGACCTTCCACGCGCCCAACCCCGTCGGGCCGCTCGCCGTCGAGGGGCAGCCGGTGCCCAGCGACAAGCTGTTCGTCCAGGACATGTTCCCGTACCCGTCGGGCTCCGGCCTGCACGTCGGGCATCCGCTGGGCTTCATCAGCACCGACGTCTTCGCCCGGTACCACCGGATGATCGGGCGCAACGTGCTGCACACGATGGGCTTCGACGCCTTCGGCCTGCCGGCCGAGCAGTACGCGGTGCAGACCGGGCAGCACCCGCGCAAGACGACCGAGGAGAACATCCGGACCTACCTGCGCCAGATCCGGCGCCTGGGCCTGGGCCACGACGAACGCCGTCGCATCTCCACGATCGACCCCGAGTACTACCGCTGGACGCAGTGGATCTTCCTGCAGATCTTCAACAGCTGGTACGACACCGAGGCGGGCAAGGCACGTCCGATCGCCGAGCTGGAGGCCGCCTTCGCGGACGGCTCCCGGCCGACGCCGGACGGCCGTGACTGGGCGGCGCTGTCCGCCGTCGAACGGAAGAGGGTTATCGACGACCACCGGCTGGTGTACATCTCCGAAGCGCCGGTCAACTGGTGCCCGGGCCTGGGCACCGTGCTGTCGAACGAAGAGGTCACCGCCGACGGCCGCAGCGAGCGCGGCAACTTCCCCGTCTTCCGCCGCAACCTGCGGCAGTGGATGATGCGGATCACCGCGTACGCGGACCGCCTGGTCGACGACCTGGACCTGCTGGACTGGCCGGAGAAGGTCAAGTCCATGCAGCGGAACTGGATCGGCCGCTCGCACGGCGCCCGCGTCACGTTCAAGGCCGGTGACAACGGCATCGAGGTCTTCACCACCCGGCCGGACACCCTGTTCGGCGCCACGTACATGGTGCTGGCGCCGGAGCACCCGCTGGTCGACAAGCTGGTCACCGAGGCGTGGCCGGAGGGTGTCGACGAGCGCTGGACCGGTGGCGCCGCGACGCCCGCCGAGGCGATCAAGGAGTACCGCGTCGCCGCGTCGCGCAAGTCCGAACTGGACCGGCAGGAGAACAAGGAGAAGACCGGCGTCTTCACCGGCGCGTACGCGACGAACCCGGTCAACGACAAGCAGATCCCGATCTTCGTCGCCGACTACGTGCTGATGGGCTACGGCACCGGCGCGATCATGGCCGTCCCCGGCCAGGACGTGCGCGACTGGGAGTTCGCCGAGAAGTTCGGCCTGGACATCATCCGGACCGTGCAGCCGTCCGAAGGCTTCGACGGCAAGGCGTACACGGGTGACGGCCCGGCGATCAACTCGGGCTTCCTGGACGGCATGGACGTCGCCGAGGCCAAGAAGACGATCATCGACTGGCTGTCGGAGCAGGGCGCCGGCACCGGGACCGTGCAGTACAAGCTGCGCGACTGGCTGTTCTCGCGCCAGCGCTACTGGGGCGAGCCGTTCCCGGTGGTCTACGACGAGGACGGCGAGGTGCACGCCGTTCCCGAGTCGATGCTGCCGATCGAGCTGCCCGAGGTCGCCGACTACTCGCCGGTGACGTTCGACCCGGAGGACCGCGACTCGATGCCGTCGTCGCCGCTGGCGCGCGCGACCGACTGGGTCGAGGTCGAGCTGGACCTGGGCGACGGCCCGAAGAACTACCGCCGCGACATCAACACGATGCCGAACTGGGCGGGTTCCTGCTGGTACCAGCTGCGCTACCTGGACCCGACGAACTCGGAGACGTTCTGCGCGCCGGAGAACGAGCAGTACTGGATGGGCCCGCGGCCCGGCGAGTACGGCGCGGACGACACCGGCGGCGTCGACCTGTACGTCGGCGGCGTCGAGCACGCGGTGCTGCACCTGCTGTACTCGCGCTTCTGGCACAAGGTGCTGTTCGACCTGGGCCACGTGACGTCCAAGGAGCCGTACCGGAAGCTGTTCAACCAGGGCTACATCGAGGCGTACGCGTACACGGACGCGCGCGGCGTCTACGTCCCGGCCGAGCAGGTCGAGGAGCGCGACGGGAAGTACTTCTTCAACGGCGAAGAGGTCACCCAGGAGTACGGCAAGATGGGCAAGAGCCTGAAGAACGTCGTCACGCCGGACGAGATGGCCGAGAACTACGGCGCCGACACGTTCCGGTTCTACGAGATGGCGATGGGCCCGCTGGCCATGTCGCGCCCCTGGGCGACCAAGGACGTCGTGGGCGCGCACCGGTTCCTGCAGCGGCTGTGGCGTCTGGTCGTCGACGAGACGACCGGCGAGCTGCGGGTGTCCACTGAGGACGCTTCGGAGGCGGACCGCAAGGTGCTGCACCGCACGATTTCCGGCGTCCGCGAGGACTACGCGGAGATGCGGTTCAACACGGCCGGCGCGAAGCTGATCGAGCTGAACAACCACGTCACCAAGGTGTACGGCGGGGCCGCGTCGACGCCGCGCGAGCTGGCCGAGCCGTTGGTGCTGATGCTGGCGCCGCTGGCCCCGCACATGGCCGAGGAGCTGTGGCACCGGCTGGGCCACGCGGACTCGCTGGTGCAGGGCCCGTTCCCGGTGGTGGACGAGAAGTACCTGGTGGAGGACTCGGTCGAGTACCCGATCCAGGTCAACGGCAAGGTCCGGTCCCGGGTGACGGTGGCGGCTTCGGCGTCCCAGGACGAGGTGCAGGCCGCCGCGCTGGCGGACGAGAAGGTCGCGGCGATGATCGGCGACGGCTCGCCGCGCAAGGTCATCGTGGTGCCGGGCCGGCTGGTCAACATCGTCCTCTGACGCGAGGGCGGCCACCCACCCGGCGGGGTGGCCGCCACTCAGTGCCACCATGCTCGGCAGACCCATCACCCGGCCGAGTCCGCGGTGTCTTCGCGGCGACCCAGGCGGCGGCCGGGGTGTTGGCCGACGGCGGCCGCGTGATCACGATCGGCAGTTGCGTCACGGCCCGCGAGCTGGGCCCGCGCGGCATCACGGAACCCGGCCGACGGGCCGTTCGCGGCGGACCAGCGCGCCCTGACGGCGTTCGACCGCTACGGCCGCCGTCCGAAGTGGCCGCGGCGGTCGCCTACCTCGCTTCACCCGACGCCGAGTACGTGACGGCGGCCGTGCTGTCCGTGGACGGCGGCCACGCGGCCTAACCCGAGTAGAGCCCGATCTCCCGCGCCAGGTCGGCGAGCATCGACTCGAACAGCACGTCCGGTTTGGACATCGGGATCGGGTAGTTGCCGAAGACCTCGAGCGTGACGTGCCCGTAGAGCCGGGCCCAGAACTGGATCATCAGGTACGTCACGCCGAGGTCGATCTTCTCGACAGGCACGCCCTGGTCGGACTCGACGAGCACGGCGACCAGCGATTCCTGGAACGTCTTCAGGTCGTCGCGCAGCTCGTCTGGCACGCTGCTGGCCGACGGCAGCACGATGTCGTGCCGCGCGAGCACCCGGCCGGCGGCGGCGAGGAAGATCCGCCCGAACGGCTCGTCGACCCGGCTCAGCGCGCTCCCCGACGTCGACCCGATCCCGCCGGTGGGAGAGGCGAAAACGAGCGTGAATTCCTTCGTGTGGGTGAGCGCCCACCGCCGGAAGCCCTTGCAAATGGCGAACAGCTGCAGCACGCCGTCGTCCGGCAGCTCGGCGATCTCCTCGGCGAGGTCGTCGGCCAGGTCGGCGCAGACGTCCAGCCGCAGGTTCTCGACGAGGTCATCACGGGACTCGTAGTACCGGTAGAGCGCGGGCGCGGTGATCCCCAGCTCCCGCGCGATGGCGCGCAGGGTGACCGCCTCCGGCCCCTGCTCGACGAGCAGCTTCCGGGCGGTCCGCCGGATGTCCTGTTCGGTAGCCGCACGCGCGCGACCCCTCCGCGTGGGGTGGCTCATCCGAACAGTCTAGGTGCTTAGTACGACGAATTTTGCGTTAACGGGATGTCCGCCGGTCGGGGTGAAGGGGGCGCCGCCGACGCCGATCACTCGGGGGGCTACGTGATCGGCGCCGGCGACCTGATGCCCTGTCCGGCTTGCGCCGGTGGGGCACCGCCACCACGTCCAGCGTGATGACGCACCTGGAGAGCGGGACCGGGGCCACCAAGTGACGGCCGGGGGACGGGGATCCCCCGATCGAGTGACGGGCTTCCGCTGCTCGCATGATTGTCGCACTCAGCCCCGGATAAGTTACAAAAACCTTCACTTTCCCCTTGCCTGCCGGTGCTGACCTGGTCCGAACGGGTTTCGTGGGAAAGTGCGGGGTATGAACTCGGACGTGCTCGTTGTGGGATCCGCCAACGCCGACCTGGTCGTCGCGGTGGACCGGCGGCCGGGCGGCGGGGAAACGGTGCTGGGCGGCGACACCGTGCTCTCGCCGGGCGGCAAGGGCGCCAACACGGCGGTCGCGGCGGGCCGGCTCGGCGCCGACGTCGCACTGCTCGGCGCCGTCGGCGACGATCCCTACGGCAGGCTGCTGCTCGATTCCCTCCGCGCCGCCGGCGTCGACACCGGGCTCGTGCGCACCAGCGAGCGGCCGACCGGGATCGCCTACATCACCGTCACGCCGGACGGCGAAAACTCGATCCTCGTCTCCCCCGGCGCCAATTCGAGCCTCGAGCCCGCCGACGTCGACGCCGTCTTCGACGGGGTGGAGATCATGGTCGCCTCGCTGGAGGTGCCGCTGCCGACCGTCGAACACGCTGTCGCGCGGGCCGCCGAACAGGGCGTGCGGGTGCTGCTGAACCTGTCGCCGGCGGCGAAGCTCTCCCCGGAGACGCTGGCCAGGCTCGACGTGCTGCTGGTCAACGAGCACGAGGCCGCCTGGCTCACCGGGCCCGGCGCGGACTTCCGGAAACTGCTCGACCTCGGGCCGCGGGCGGCCGTCGTCACGCTCGGCGCGGCCGGTGCCGTCGTCGTCGAAGCCGGATCGGTGAGCCGGGTGGAATCGCCCGAGGTCGCGGCCGTCGACACCACCGGTGCCGGGGACGCCTTCGCGGGCGCGCTCGCCGCGTCGCTCGCCGACGGTGCCGACCTGGTCGCCGCCGCGAAGCGAGCCGTGCGCGTTGCGGCGTTCAGCGTGACGCGGCACGGGGCCCAGCCGTCCTACCCGACCGCCGCCGACCTGGGGGAATGATCATCCCGGTCGCCGTGTTGCAGGACACATGGGCGACTCGTTCGGCTCGGCCTGGTGGCGCGGCTACGCCGCCCAGCTGCGCGCGATCGCGGACGCCCGCCGCCCCGACCGGCTCGCGATCATGCCGCTCGACGAAACCCTCAAGGCGCTCGGCAAGCAGACCGAGATCGACGAAGGCGTCTACGACGTGCCGCTGGAAGGCGTGGTCGGCACGGTCGCCCGCGCCGGGGACTTCGACCGCGAGTTCCGGCCGCGCAACCGCGCGCTGCGCGACCGCTGGGAGCACCTGACCCGGACGTCGGCGGACCTGCCGCCGGTCCGGCTCGTGCGGCTCTCCGACATGTTCTTCGTCGAGGACGGCCACCACCGCGTCGGCATCGCGCGGGCGCGCGGCGCCCGGACCATCCGCGCGAGGGTCCGCTGGATCAGCACGGTCGCCTGCGCGCTGCGCTGCCTGACGCTCGCCGACCTGCCGTCGAAGACTGCCGAGCGCATGTTCCTCGAGCGCGTGCCGCTGCCGGACGACGTCCGCTTCGGGCTGTGGCTCGACGACCCGGCCGACTGGTTCCGGCTCGCCGACTCGGCCGAGGCCTGGGGTTTCCGCCGTATGCTGGCCGGACGGCCCGTGCGCAGCCGCGACGAATTGGCCGACTCCTGGTGGCGCGAGGAGGTCCGGCCGGTGCTCGAACAGGTACGGCAGCGCGGTTTGTGCCCGCCACCACGAGATATCCAGGCGTATCTGAGCTATGGTCTAGACCATGCCTGAGTTTGCTGCCGCCGCGCCCGAGCCCGAAGCCGCGTCCGCGGGACAGACTGCGTCGCCCGAGCCGGATGCCGCCACCGACGCCTCCGCCGAGAAGAGTGCGTCGGCGGGGTCCGATGCCGCCTCCGCGGGAAAGAGTGCGTCGGCAGAGTTTGACGCCGCCTCCGCGGGAAAGAGTGCGTCGGCAGAGTTCGACGCCGCCTCCGCGGGAAAGAGTGCGTCGGCGGGGTCCCTCAGCGGGGTCGCCGTCAGCCCCGGCCGCGCGAGTGGCCCCGTAGTCCGGGTCGCGGAGCCGCTCGGCGAGCCCGCCGCCACCCCCGCCCCGGCCGATCCGGCCGCCGAGGCCGCCCGGATCGCCCCCGCGGCCGCGACCGTCGCCGGCCGGCTGGAAAAACAGGCCGAGACCGCCACCGGCGAGGCCGCGACGATCCTCATCACCACCGCGGCGATGGCGGCCGACCCGGCGCTCGTCTCCCAGGCCGAAACCCTGGTCAAGACCCAGGGCCTGCCCGCCGCGCGCGCCGTCCACCAGGCCGCCGAAGGGTTCGCCGAGGCGCTGGCCGCGGCCGGCGGGTACCTGGCCGAGCGCGTCCGCGACGTTCGTGACGTCCGCGACCGGCTGATCGCCGAGCTGCTCGGCATCGCGCCGCCGGGGGTGCCCGAGCTGGCGTCGCCGAGCGTGCTGGTCGCCCGCGACCTCGCGCCGGCCGACACCGCCGGCCTGGACCCGGCGAAGGTCCTCGCGCTGGTCACCGAAGAGGGCGGCCCCACGAGCCACACCGCGATCCTCGCGCGGGCCTTGGGCATCCCGGCCGTCGTCGCGGTGCGCGGCCTGCTGGCTCTCGACGCGCAAGCGCTTGCGGTCGACGGCGACACGGGCACGGTCGAGGTCGCCGACCCGTCGGCCGCGGTCGTCACGGCGAAGGTGGCCAAGCTCGCCGAGTGGAACGGCACGGGCGCGACGGCCGACGGCCACCGCGTGAAGGTCTACGGCAACGTCGGCTCCCCCGCCGACGCCCAGGCCGCGGCGGACGCGGGCGCCGAAGGCGTCGGCCTGTTTCGCACGGAGTTCTGCTACCTCGACGCCAGCGACGAGCCATCGGTGGCCGACCAGCGAGCGGCGTACACGGCGGTGCTTTCGCCGTTCCGTGGCAAGCCGGTGATCGTCCGGACGCTCGACGCGGGCGCCGACAAGCCCCTGGCGTTCCTGTCCCCGGAAGCCGAGCCCAACCCGGCGCTGGGCGTGCGGGGCCTGCGCGTGGCGTTCGACCGCCCCGAGGTGCTGGACCGCCAGCTGGAAGCGATCGCGGGCGCGGCGGCGGATTCGGGCGCCGAGGTGTCGGTGATGGCCCCGATGGTGGCCACGGTCGAGGAAGCAGCCTGGTTCGCCGGCCGGGTCCGCGCGGCGGGCATCGCCCGCGCGGGCGTGATGATCGAGATCCCGGCGGCGGCGCTCAGCGCCCGCGAGATCCTGGAGGTCGTCGACTTCGTCTCGGTGGGCACGAACGACCTGGCCCAGTACACGTTCGCGGCCGACCGCCAGCTGGGCGCGGTGGCCAAGCTCAACGACCCGTGGCAGCCAGGTCTCCTCCGGCTGCTGAAGCTGATCGGCGACGCGGCCAAGGCCACGGGCAAACCGGCAGGCGTCTGCGGCGAAGCGGCCGCCGACCCGCGCCTGGCCCTGGTCCTGGCGGGCTTGGGCCTGACGAGCTTGTCGATGAACGCCCCGGCGGTCCGCGCGGTGGGAGCAAGCCTGGCGGCAACAACGCTCGCGGAGTGCGAGGCGTTGGCAGAAGCAACCCTGGCAACATCCGACCCGACAGCAGCCCGCGCGGCGGCTCGCCCCTGAGCCACCGACGCCCGACGCAGGCCTGGCCTGGCCGCCTGGCCTGGGCGACCTGCTCGCCTGCCCATTCCGCCTGGTTCGCCCGGCGCTGGCTCCCACGCGCCCAGGCAACCCGTCCTTTCCGGGGCCGGCCGGACCCCGAACTGCCCGGTCCGATCGATTCGCCCCAGCGCGAATCATGCCCCACCCGCAGGGGCGCCCCCCACTTTCAGTCTATCGGTCATCACCGACAGTGCCGATCCGTGCGACCCTGAACCGGCGTGGTTGTCCACATTGATCGAGGGGTGTGGGCAACCCGCCCCAAACCCCAAGCCGCGAACGGCCGTCCCGGAGTCCCCGGGGCGGCCTTCGCCGCGTTCGGACCAGAAAAAGATCCGGCTCGTTGTCGATCCCGGCCGGAGCCGCTCGACGAAGAGGTGAGAAGCGAAGCACCCCGAGTCGGGAGGACCTCACCATGACCGCCACGATCTCCGGCCCGGCCGAAGCCGCTCCAGCCGAAGCCGTCCAGGCCGAAGCGCCGGTCGAAACAGTCCGGGCCGGGCGGCGGGAATGGGTCGGGCTGGCCGTGCTCGCCCTGCCGACCCTGCTCGTCTCGCTGGATGTCTTCGTGCTCGTGCTCGCCCTGCCGAAACTCGCCCTCAGCCTGCACGCCGACGGCACCGAACAGCTCTGGATCATGGACACCTACGGCTTCATGGTCGCCGGCTTCATGGTCACCATGGGGACACTCGGCGACCGCATCGGGCGACGGAAACTGCTGCTCGTCGGGGCTGCCGCCTTCGGGGTCGCCTCCGTCGTCGCCGCCTTCTCCACCAGTGCCGGCATGCTGATCGCCGCCCGGGCCGCGCTCGGCGTTGCCGGGGCCACGCTTGCTCCCTCGACCCTCTCGCTCATCGGGACCATGTTCGCTAACCCGCGGCAGCGGGCCGAAGCCATCGGGATCTGGGCCGGCTGCTTCACCGTCGGCGCCATCGTCGGGCCGCTGGTCGGTGGCTTCATGCTCGAACACTTCTGGTGGGGCTCGGTCTTCCTGCTCGGCGTCCCCGCCATGGTCCTGCTGCTGGTCATCGGCCCGAAGCTGCTGCCGGAATACCGCGACGAGACCGCCGGGCGCCTCGACCTGCCGAGCGTCGCCCTTTCGCTCGGCGCCATCCTGCCCGCCGTCTACGGCGTCAAGGAACTCGCCCGCGACGGCGTCCACCCCGGCGCGGTGCTCGCCCTCGGGGGTGGCCTGATCGTCGGGTACGTCTTCGTGAAGCGGCAGCGCACCCTCGCCGACCCGCTCGTCGACTTCAGCCTGTTCGCCGCCAAGGCGTTCCGGACCGCGCTCGGCGGGATGCTGCTGTTCAGCATGCTCGGCGGCACCACCATGCTCTTCGTCGCCCAGTTCTTCCAGCTCGCCCAGCACCTGTCGCCGGTCGGGGCCGCGCTGGGGCTGCTGCCGGGGATGGCCGCCTCGACCGTGAGCTTCCTCGCCGCTCCCGTCCTCGCCCGGCGGGTCCCGACCGGTGCGCTGATCGCCGGCGGGGTCGCCCTCGCCGCGTCCGGCATGGCGATCCTCGCCCTCGTGGACCCCGCCGCGGGGCCGCTGTGGCCGTCGCTCGGGTTCGCCGTGACGTCGCTGGGTGTCGGGCCGATGGTCACGCTGGGCACCGACCTCGTCGTCGGCTCGGTTCCGGTGCGCAAGGCGGGCGCGGCCGCTTCGCTGGCCCAGACCGTCAACGAGTTCGGCTACGCCTTCGGCCTCGCCACCGTCGGCACGCTGGGCAACGCCGTCGTCCGCGCCCAGGGCCTGCCCGCCGGGCTGCACGTCGTCGCCGGGCTCGCCGCCGTCGCCTTCGCCGTCCTGGTCTGGTTCGCCGCGCGGAACCTGCGGACCCCCTGACCGCGGAAAAGCGAAGGCCTCCCCACCCGATGCCTGGGTGGGGAGGCCTTCTTGACGCCGGGGGCAGAGGGGCCCCGGCTAGCCGAAGAGCCCGCGCCGCGGGTGCCGGACGACCAGCGAACCGCCGTGGACCCGGCCGCTCAGCACGTACCGGGGGTTGCCCTGCCGTCCGTTGCTGCGCGTCTTGTCCTCCATCGAGCCGAACTTGACGTCACCGATCGCGTTGAGGTCCACCGCGGCGTGCTCGGGGATGATGATCTCGACCGAGCCCCACTTGGCGTCCAGCTCGAGGTGCACCACCGGCGACTGCACCTGTGCCTCGGTGAAGTCCAGCTTCGTCGAGCCGTACTTGTTGCGCACCACCAGCTGCGACGGCACCACCCACGGCCCGCCGCGGACGAGCGACGAGTACTTCGCGTTCAGCTCGACGCGCTGCCCGGTCGCGTAGCCGGGGTATCCCACCGGGGGCGCGTACGCCGGAGCGGCGGCCAGGGCCGCGGCCGGGTGGTACAGGCCGGCCAGGTCGGCCAGCACGGCGTTCAGCTCGCCGCGCGTCCTCGACGCGAGTGCGCGGTCGGTGCGCTCGGTGAACTCGTCGAGGTCGATCATGCCGCGGCCGATCGCCTTCTGCAGCACGCCGACGACGTGCTCGCGCTCGTCGTCGGACACCCGGAGATCGCGCTCGCTCAACGGCTTCGTCTCGGTCACCGGTTCCGCCGCCGCGGTCTCTTCCTCGCCCATGTCTTCGATGGTAGAACCGGATCTCACCAGGGAGATCGGGGGAAAACCCTGAACGGACCCGTAGTCCGCGCCGCCGCCGCCGTCGCGGCCGTCGTCCTGCTGTCCGCGTGCACCAACAAACTCCCGGCGCCACCACCGCCGCCGTCGGCTCCCCTGGCGGAGCTTTCCGGCATCCAGGCGACCGGCGGCATCGGCGTCACCGCGCTGCTGCCGACCGCCGGGCCCACCCTGTTCGACGCCGACCGCGGGCCAACGGCCACCCCGCCCGGCTACCCCGGCGGTGACGTCCAGCTGGACGTCGTGCGGGTCGAGAAGCACCTCGTCCTGACGGTCCGCCCGCTTTACCCCCGGGACGGCGAGCCCTTCGAAATCGTCGAGTACACCGGGCCGTCGAGCCCGCCGCGGTCCCTCGGCCGCGCCTGGTCGGTCGCTCCGGACGCCGGCGGCGGAGGCGTCTGGCTGATCCGGCAGGACGCGCCGGACGACTGCCGCCTCCAGCACGTCTCGTTCTCCGACGGCGAGCTCGGCCACGGCCAGCCCGCCAGCTGCCGCACGCAGGTGCGGACCGAGACCAAGCACGGCCTGCTGATCACCATCAACGGCGGTGCCGCCGAGTCGACCGACACCCTGATCGACCCGGCGACCGGCCGCACGGTCCGGCAGGCCCCGCGCATCCTCGGCGCCGCCGGCGACTGGCTGCTGCTCGACGGCCTGACCGACCTGACCCTGGTCGACCTGCGGGACAACAGCAGCAAGAAGCTCAGCCGGCCCTCGATCGGCCCGGCGCCCACCGTGGTGCCCTCGCGCGAAGGAGCCGTCTGGGCCGTCGACTTCGCGAACCCCGCCTACCGCAGCACCAGCACGCAGACGCGGGACATCTGGCTGCTGCGCCCGGACGGGCCGACCTGGGACCACGCTCCCGGGATGCCGTTCGTCACCGAGCACCTCAAGCGCGGTGGCGGCTTCGACTGGTCGGACGCCGGTGACCTGGTGCTCGCCGACCGCGTCCTCGCCGCCTGGCACCCCGGCGAACCGCAGTGGCGCCTGGGCCAGGCCGCCTTGCCCGCCGGCAACTGGTCGGGCTTGGCGGTCCTGCCCTGAGCCTCACTCCTCGTCGAGGCCGTGCTCGATCGCGTACCGGGCCAGCTCGACGCGGTTGTGCAGCTGCAGCTTCCGCAGCGTCGACTGCACGTGGTTCTCCACCGTGCGGTGCGAGAGCACCAGCCGCTCGGCGATCTGCCGCGCGGTCAGCCCCTTCGCGACCAGGCGCAGGACGTCGGTTTCGCGCTCGGTCAGCCGCGGCGGCTCGGCGCCTTCGGCCGGCGCGTCGGCCATCCGCCGGTACTCGCCGAGCACCAGCCCGGCCAGGCCCGCGGTGAACACCGGGTCGCCCGCGGCGGTGCGGTGGACGGCGTCGACCAGCTCCACCGCGGACGCCGACTTCACCAGGTAGCCGGACGCACCGGCCTTCACCGCCTCCAGCACGTCCTTGTGCTCGCCGCTCGCCGAGAGCACCAGCACCTTCGTGGCCGGCAGCGCCGCGGTGATCTCGCGGGTGGCGTCCACGCCGGACGTGCTGCCGAGGTTGAGGTCCATGAGGACGACGTCCGGCTGCACGGTCCGGGCGATCCGCAGCGCCGCCTCGGCGTCCGGCGCGGTCGCCCGGACGTCGAAGCCGTGTTCGGTCAGGTCGCGGGCCACCCCGTCCCGCCAGATCGGGTGGTCGTCGACCACCATCACCGAAATCCGCGGTTCGTCGCTCATCTCGCACCCCTCGTGCTCGGCACCCTGACCTCCCACTCCGTGCCCCGGCCGGGCCCGGTGTCGAGGGTCGCGCTCCCCCCGAGGTCGCGAACCCGTCCCCGGATGGATTCCACCACGCCGAGGTGCCCTTCCGCGGCGGCTTGCTCGAGAACGCCGTCCGGTATGCCCGGTCCGTCGTCGCGGATGCTCACCACGACCTCGTCGCCGAGGTCCTCCAGCAGCACCCACGCGCGCGCGTCCGGGCCCGCGTGCTTCTCGACGTTCGACAGGGCTTCGCGGGTCACGGCGACCAGCTCGCCGGTGACGTGCGCCGGCAGTTCGACGTCGTCCGCCGGGGCCGAGACCTGCACCGACGACGTCGCGAGCACCTGCAACGCGGCGCGCAGGCTCATCGTGCCGCTGTCGGTCAGCTGCACCGGCTCGGTCGTCACCAGCGACCGCAGCGCGATCTCCTGCTCGCCGGCCAGCCGGGCCAGCTCCGCCGCTTCGCCGCCGACCTCGTTGCCACGCTTGCGGACCCGCGCGAGCACCTGCAGCACGCTGTCGTGGATCGACCGGGCCAGCCGCTCCCGCTCGGCGGTCGCGGCTTCCTTCCGCAGCGCCTGCTCCAGCCGCGCCGCCGACCGGCGGGCCATCGTCGACGCCATGCCGACCAGCAGGCCGGCGGCGGCGAGCAGGACACCGTCGCGGGCGACGTCGAGGTCGAACTTCTCCCGCGCCAGCGCGGTCGCCACCCCGACGACCAGCCCGGCGAGCACCCCGCCGGCCGCGCCGAACCGGGCGCCCGCTGCCACCGGCGGCACGGCCGCCCACACCGTGGTGATGAGCGGCACGTTGAGCGCGAACTGCGCGTCGCTCAGCACCCAGGGCGAGGTCAGCAGCAGCCCGGTGGCCAGCACGAGGTCGAAGACGACCAGCGACGGCGGCCGCGTGCGCTCGCGCAGGTAGAGGAAGCTGCTGACGACCGACCACTGCGCCATCACGCCGAGGACCGTCCACGCCAGCCACTCGCGCCGGTACTCACCGCTCTGGACGATCACCGTGCCGCAGGCGAACGCCCAGGTGAGGAAGCGGAAGGCCAGCACGCCCCGCCACATGGGCGTGACGGGGTCGGGCGTCCGCCGGACGGTCACTTCTCGTCTTCGCCGCGGGTCGGCACCGTGGCACCCGGGGTGCCCGGCTCGGCGTCGTTCGGCTGCGCGGCCTGGTCCTTGAGGACGTTCACCTCGGCCGGATCCGGGTCGGTCTCGTGCAGCAGGGACCGGACGCCCGCGTTGAGTACCGCCAGGATCGGCACCGCCATCAGCGCCCCCGCGATCCCGCCCACGACCAGGCCGACGGTGATGGCCAGGATGACGGCGAGGGGGTGCAGCTTCACCGCGCGCCCGAGCAGCAGCGGCTGCAGCACGTGGCTTTCCAGCTGCATCACGCCGACCACGATGGCCAGCACGATCACCGCGCCGATGAAGCCGTTGGTGACGAGGGCGATCAGCACGGCGATGCCACCGGTGAGGAGCGCGCCGATGATGGGGATGAAGGCGCCGAGGAACACCAGCGTGGCCAGCGGGATCACCAGCGGCACGCCGACGATCCACAGCCCGATGCCGATGCCGACGGCGTCGACGACCGCCACGGCCGCGGTCGCCCGCACGTAGCTGACCAGCGACGCGAACCCGCGGCGCCCGGCGACGTCCACGCGGTTGCGGACCCGGCCGGGTGCGACCCGGACCAGGAACGTCCAGATGCCGTCGCCGCCGCTGAGGAAGAAGATGGTGATGAACAGCGTGAGCAGGAAGCCGGTGACGATCTCGCCGACCGTGCTGGCCGTGGTCAGCGCCGTGTCGGTGAGCCAGCTCTGGTTGTTCTGCAGGAACCCGAAGACCTGGTTGATGAACTCCTGGATCTGCTCCTGGCGCAGGTGCACCGGACCGTTGATCAGCCAGTTCTTGATCTGGTTGAGGCTCTCGTTCAGCTGCTTCTGCAGTTGCGGCAGGCCGCTCGAGAACTGCGTGACGACGAAGGTCAGCAGACCGCCCAGCACGGCGAGCCCGGCGATCAGCACGATCGCCGTGGCGAGCCCCCGCGGGAACCGGACCGCCACGAGCTTCTGCACGGCCGGCGCGAGCAGTGCCGAGAGGAGCAGGGCGATGCCCAGCGGGATCACGACGACGGACAGGCGGCCGATCACCCATCCCACGACGTACAACGCCGCGGCCACCACGATCAACCGCCACGCGAGTGCGGCACTTATGCGCAGGCCCCGGGGGATCAGCCCGGTGACGTCCTCGTGCTCCGGCAGGAACGGGTCTTCGCGTCGCGCGTGGGTCACTGGCTCACCGTAGCGGCTGGACTGCCCGATTCGGCCTCTTTCCCGCGGCCGCGTCCGACACGCGTGACGGCCAGGCATGATCACTGAACGTCAGAGCGGATTACACCGTGTGTCTTTCACACGATGGGGGCATCAAGTCGTGTCGAGGGTGCGCGGCGCCGCGCCGGTTTGATTAGGTCGCTTCCGCAACAACCGGATCACGAAGCTGTCGACGACGGGGCCACCGGCCCCGTCCCCGAAAACGGAGAACGAGGAGACGACGAGTGGCGACCACGGCGACGAACGAGGGGCAGGGCGCGAAGCGCGTCGGCCGTCTCGTGTCGCGTGCGCTGCTCCTGCTGGGTGGCGCGATGGCGGGTACCGCCGCCGCGTGGCTCGTCTCCGACGCCTCCGCGGCCGCCGACACCGTCCAGGTGGGCACCGCCTCCGTCACCCCGGTCACCGACGCCACGACGGCCGGGATCGGCGACGCGAGCCGCGGCACCGGGCACTTCGCGGGCGAGGTCGCCGGCGGGGTCGCCGACGCCGCCTGCCACCAGGACGCGACGACGTGGAGCGAGCCGCAGGCCCCGCGCTGCGGCCGCACCGACGCCGGCACCGTCGGGCACGAGGTCTCCGAGACCGTCAGTGCCTCGGTCACCGACCTCGCCGACGACGCGGTGCTGAGCCCGGCCGAGCGCACCCTCGGCGCGGTCGAGCACATCGCGCGCAAGCCGGAGGACACCCGCCAGGTCGTCGAGCAGACCATCGCCCCCGCGCCGGCCACCGACTTCGGCCGTCAGGTGTGGCAGCTGCTCGACCCGGCCGGCCACGGCGACCTGGTCCCGCTGCCCGTCCTCCCGGGCGTGGCCCCGGTCGAGGACGAGCCGCTGACCTCCGGTACCGGCGAGGAGGCGGGCACGCCCGCCGTCTCGACCGTCGAACTTCCCGCCGCGCTGCGAGCCGCGCTCGCGATGCCGGCGGGTGGACAGCACGACGTCACCGGTGCCGCGGGCCAGTCCCGCGACGGGCACCGTGAGCTGCCGTCGCCGCTGACTCCGGCGCAGCTTCCGATCGCGCCGGCCGTCCCCACCGCCCCGGGTGGCAGCACGGCCCCCGGTGGACACCTCGACGGCTTCAACTTCGGCGTCCCCTTCTGGACGACCGAAGCCGTCGACTCCGCCGTCGCGGCGATGAGCCGCGCCGGCCTGCGCCACTCGCTGCGCACCCCGGGCGAACAGCCCGGCGTCACTCCTGACTGAACACCTCCCTCCACGGGTCGCTGACGTACCCACGTCCGTCCTTCGCTGACGGCGTCGCGTCCGCGCAACACCCGTGACACGGCGGTGCGCTTTCTCGCGCCCGCAAGAAGTTCCACCTCCCCCTGGTGCGGCTCGGACTTGTCCCGATTCGACGAGCGCACCTCCATGAACCCGCAAGGGAACCCGAAATAAAGGAGAAAAACCCCATGCAGACGTGGGCAAAGCGCGGACTCCAGACCGCATTTGTCACGGGTGGGTTGCTGATGCTGGGCACCGGCATCGCCTCGGCTGACGAGAACGTCAGCCCTGACACCCCTGCCTCGCCGCTCGACCTGAACGTCACGGCTCCGATCCAGGAAGCCAACAACGCGGTCGGCACCCCCTTCGGCCAGCTGGACCTGCCCGCCGGGCAGACGGAGCTGAGCACCAAGCCGGTCACCAAGGCCGCGAACGAGGCTGCGAAGCAGCTCGACGACGCGAGCCCGATCAGCGAGAGCACCCTCGGCGGGGCCAGCAAGGCCGACGGCGCGGGCAAGTTCACCCCGGGGCACAACAACCTCAAGGGCAACAAGATCACCGGCGACGTCGTCGTCCCGATCCAGATCGTGGACAACGCGATCGGCGTGATCGGCGACGCGAACGTCGCGGGCACCGACCACTCGCAGACCTGGAGCCACGACCAGGACGTCAAGACGACGGGCCAGGACTCCAGCCTCGCGGGCAACGCCGTCGTCCTCGACTGGGCGCTCCCCGTCCAGATCGCCGGCAACGGCGGCGGGGTCGCCGGCGGCACCGGCCGGGTGACCGGTGGGTCGGCCAGCCAGAGCACCACCGAGACCGGGGACGTCGCCACCAACGGCGACGGCTCCGCGCTGTCCGGCAACGTGGTGGCGGGCCAGTTCGCCACCCCGGTGCAGGTGACCGGCAACGCCGCGTCCTACCTGCTCGGCAACGGGCAGAGCCACGGCTACTCCGCCGACACCGTCGCCGCCTCGGGCGGCTCGCTGCTGAGCTCGGGCGACCACGCCTCCGGGTCGGGCAACGTGGTCGGTGCGCCGATCGCCCTGCCGGTCAAGTTCAACTGCAACTCCGGTGCGGTGTGGGGCTCGCTGTCGAACTCCGACGGCTGCAACACCTCCGCCGACGCCACGGCCGGCGCCGACCGCACGGTCCGCGGCGGCAGCCCGACCTACCTCGCGACCAGCGGCAACGACTCGTTCCTCTCCGGGAACGCCGGGTCGGCCGCGCTGTCCCCGATCGCGAACGTCGCGGGTGTCGCGGGTTCGTGGATCGGCAACGCCTCGGCGGGCATCCCCTGCGCCGGCAGTTCCTCCAGCACTGTCGACTCGGGTGGCCTGGTCACGACCGCCGGTGACAACTCGAGCGGGTCGGGCAACGTCCTGAACCCGTCGGTCGCGCTGCCGGTCGAAGCCTTCGGTGTGGGTGGCACCTACATCGGCCAGGCGGACGCCGTGCACGACAACACGACCGACGCCAACGCGGGCGACGGCAGCTACACCCGGGGCAACGGCGCCGTCCTCGGCGGCAACACCGTGAACACCCAGGCCGCGGGCGCGCCCGAGGTCTTCGGCATCGGCGGCAGCCACATCGGCAACGCGACCGGCACGGCGACCGAGGACAAGACGGTCACCGCCGGCGGGTACGACGGCACGCTGGGCAACAACTCGTCCGGCTCGGGCAACATCGTCCAGGTGCCGGTCGCCCTGCCCGCCGAGGTCTTCGGCGTCGGCGGCTCGTTCATCGGCCAGGGCTCCGGCGCGGCCGACGAGACCAAGGTCGTCCACGGCGGCGGCGGTGGCAACACCAACGACGACAACGGCTTCCTGAGCTCGAACCTGGGCGCGGCCCCGCTGTCGACCCCGGTGCAGGTCGCCAACATCGGTGGCGCCTTCATCGGCCAGGGCCACGGCAAGGGCTCGACCGACACGACGTCCATCGCGGGCGGCGACCTCAAGGCCGCCGGCCCGGCCGGCGCCGGTGCCGGCAACATCATCGAGGCCCCGGTCGCGCTGCCGGTGCAGGCGATGGGCGTCGGTGGCGCCCTCGGCGGCATCGGCACCGGCGAGAACGACAACATCACCGACGCGAAGGCGGGCGGCGACGCGCTGACCGACGGCCGCGACGGTGCGCTGACCGGCAACATCGTGAAGGCCCCGATCGCGGGCGCCGGCACGGTGTTCGGCGACGGCATCGCCGCCGCCGCGCTGGGCACCGGCAAGGGCACCAACGACGTCGCGTCGGAGGCGGGCGGCGACGCCACCACCAACGGTGACCGCGGCAGCGTGGCCGGCAACATCGTCGGCGTGGACCCGCTGGCGGTGGCGCAGGTCTTCGGTGACGCCGCCAGCGTCGCGGGTGTCGCCAAGGGCGCCGGTGTCAACATGACCGCGGTCGAGAACGCGGGCGACGACACCACCTCCGGTGTCGAAGGCGCGATCTCCGGCAACATCCTCGACCTGCCGGTGACCGCGATCGCGCAGCTGTTCGGCGACGCGGTGACCGTGGGCGGCGTGGCGCACGCCGTCGGCGACAACATGCTGACCACGCACAACGGCGGCAAGGCCGTCACCGCGGGCGACCAGTCGGCGCTGTCGGGCATCAACGCGTACCACGCGTTCGCGCTCCCGGTGCAGATCTTCGGCGTGCCCCTCGAGCTGCTCGGGGTCGCCACCGCCCACGCGACGGACGCCACGAGCATCGACGAGGAGGCCGCGGACGCCATCGCGTTCCCGGCCGAGGGGTCGGAGCTGGCGGCCGACGAGCTGCCGTCGCTGGCCGCCCTCCGCAGCAGCCTGCCCACCCAGGGCGAGATGCCGTCGGTGGACGGGCTGACCGGCAAGCTGCCGATCACCAAGCTGCTCGGTGGGCTGCCGTCGTTCGACGGGCTGACCAGCGCGCTGCCGCTCGCCGGGCTGCCCACCCAGGGCGTGCCCACCCGTGGCCTGCCCGCGCTGCCGGCCACCGCGCCGGTCGCCGAGCGCGCTGACGTGCCGTCGGCGGGCGGGCTCACGAAGCTGGTGCAGCTGCCGGCTCTGCCCACCGCCTCGGTGCTGCCCGCAGTGGCCGGGCTGGCCGCCGTCGGTGAGGCCCTGCCGGGTGGCACCGAGCGTGCCGACCTGCCGACCGGTGGCCTGCCCGCCCTGGGTGGCGTTCCGGCGCTGCCGAAGCCGACCCTGCCCACCGCCTCGGCGCTGCCCGCGGTGACCGGGCTGTCGGCGCTGGGCTCGCTGGGCTCCCTCGGGGGCCACGGCACCGAGCGTGCGGACGTGCCGGCCGCCGGCCTGCCCGTCGCGCTGCCGGCGCTGCCCGCGGTCCTGCCGGGTCGCACCGAGCGTGCGGACCTGCCCGTCGCGCTGCCGGCCGCGCCGGCCGTCCCGGTCAACGCCAAGCTGCCGGTGCTCGACAGCACCCCGCAGGTCCCGGCGATGTCCGGCCTGGACTCGACCGGCTTCCTCGCGAAGCTGCTGGGTCTGGTGAAGCGCAAGTAGTGCGGTGAAGCCGGCGGGTGCTCCGGAACCGGGGAACCCGCCGGCCCACGAACCCCGCTGTCACGGCGGCCGGCGCTCCACCGCGCCGCGAGGGCGACCTCGCACGGAGCGTTCCGGCCAAGAGACCGCGGACGCGGGACCACCCGCGAACACCGAATAGCGCTCCTTCCCTGGAGACGGCGAGCCCCAGGAGCCACCACGGCTCCTGGGGCTCGCTCGCGTCCCGGGTCAGGAGAACTGGAGGGAACGCTTCGCCAAGCCGTGCCAGAAGCCGTCGATCACCGTGCGCCCGGAGCCCTCGTCCGAGGTGGCGCCGAGGGAGACGAACAGCGGCGCGAAGTGCTCGATCCGCGGGTGGGCGAGCGCCGCCGCCGGCGCCTTGCGCCGGAAGTCGAGCAGCGTGTCGACGTCGCCGCTGCGCAGCACCTCGTCACCCCAGTGGTCGAACTCGGCCGACCACGCGGGCGGCGTCCCGTCGGTGGCGCGGGCCATGCCGCTCAGGTTGTGGGTGAAGAAGCCGCTGCCGATGATCAGCACGCCTTCGTCGCGCAACGGCGCGAGCTTGCGGCCGACGTCGAACAGCTCCCGCGGGTCGAGCGAGGGCATCGAGACCTGCAGCACCGGGATGTCGGCGTCCGGGTACATCTCGACCAGCGGCACGTAGGCGCCGTGGTCGAGGCCGCGCTCCGGGGCGTCGCGCACCGGCGTCTCCGGCGAGCGAAGCAGCTTCCGGACCTTCTCCGCCAGCTGCGGCGCGCCGGGAGCCGCGTACTTCACCTGGTAGTAGCGCTCGGGGAAGCCCCAGAAGTCGTACACGAGCGGCACGGTCGTCGTCGCGCCGATGGTCAGCGGCGCCTCTTCCCAGTGCGCCGACACGACCAGGATCGCGCGCGGCTTCGGCAGGTCGGCCGACCAGGCCGCGAGCTGGCGGGTCCACGTGGTGTCGTCGGCGAGCGGCGGCGCTCCGTGGCTGAGGTAGAGGACCGGTGTGCTGGTCATCGACGGCTCCAGTGTTTGAAAGTTCAACTACTAGAGTAATCGACGTCCGCGCGTCCCGGGATATTCCTCAGGCGGCTTCGAGGTTCGCGGCGCACTGCGCCAAAGTCCGCAGGGTGGCGCGGTAGTCGTCCTCGCTGATGCCCGCGACGGTTTTCGCGCGGAACTCCTTGATGCGGGCTTCGACGCGGGCGTGTGCCTCGCGGCCGGCGGCGGTCAAGGCGCCGTCCTCGGCGACCCAGCCGCGGGCACGCAGGTCGGCCACCTTCGACGTCATCGGGCCCTCGCCGGCGACGAACGGCGCCATCGCCGTGTCGACCTGCTCCGGCGTGCGGGCGCCGAGGGCGATCGTGTTGAGTACCTGCCAGTGCCGGCGGGTCAGTGACTCCGCGTCGAGGACCTGGTTCATGGAGGATTCGAGGAGCTCGTGGAGGTGGCGAAGCCACCAGCCGAGGGGTTTCATGAGGACTCCGATATGTCAGCGAGCAACTACATGTAAAAGTACATGTAGTTTGGAGGTGGGGCAACCATGACGGACGCCGTGGCCGACGTCGAGCGCGCCATGATCGCGATCCGCCGCAGCCAGCAGCGGCGGGCGCTCAGCCGGATCGGCAAGGCGAGAGGGCGCGGCGCGCACGACCCGGTGTTCGAGCTGCTCGACGTCGTCGAGGAGCTCGCCGAGCGCGGGGAACCCGGCACGGTGACGGCCTTGGCCGCGGCGATGGGTGTCGACCAGCCGCGCGCCAGCCGGCTCGTGGCGCGCGCCGTCGAGCAGGGGCTGCTTCGCCGCGAAGCCGATCAGCGCGACGGACGGCGTGCGGTGCTCGTGCCGACCGAGGCCGGCCAGGCGCACCTCGACGAGCTGCACGCCTTCCGCCGCGGGGTGTTCGCGGAGGTCATGGCGGACTGGCTGGAGGAGGACCGCGAGACGTTCGGCAGGCTCCTCACGGCCTTCGTCCGCGGGTACAGCGCCCTCGGTTAATCGTGCGAGAGGTCGACGAAGCGGCTGTAGTGCAGCTGGTGCGCGACGGTGATCGTCGCCGTCGGGCCGGCGCGGTGCTTCGCGATGATCAGGTCCGCCTCGCCCGCGCGCGGGTCGTCCCGCTCCCAGGCGTCGGGGCGGTTGACCAGGATGACGAGGTCGGCGTCCTGCTCCAGTGAGCCGGACTCACGCAGGTCGGACAGCATCGGGCGCTTGTCCGTGCGCTGTTCGGGACCACGGTTCAGCTGGCTGATCGCGATCACCGGGACCTCGATCTCCTTGGCCAGCAGCTTCATCTGCCGCGAGAACTCCGAGACTTCCTGCTGCCGCGACTCGACGCGCTTGCCCGAGGTCATCAGCTGGAGGTAGTCGAGGACGACGAGTTTGAGGTCGTTGCGCTGCTTCAGCCGCCGCGCCTTCGCCCGGATCTCCATCATCGTCATGTTCGGCGAGTCGTCGACGAACAGCGGCGCCTCGGAGACCTCGCTCATCCGGCGGGCCAGCCGCGTCCAGTCGTCGTCGGACATCTTGCCACCGCGCATGTCGGCGAGGCGGATCTTGGCCTCGGCCGAGAGCATGCGCATGACGATCTCGGTGCGGCTCATTTCCAGCGAGAAGATGACGCTGGTCAGGCCGTGGCGGATCGACGCCGAGCGCGCGAAGTCCAGCCCCAGCGTCGACTTGCCGACACCGGGGCGCGCGGCGACGATGATCATCTGCCCCGGGTGCAGGCCGTTGGTCAGCTCGTCGAAGTCGGTGAACCCGGTCGGGATGCCCTGCGACTGGCCGCCGCGCGAGGCGATGGCGTCGATCTCGTCCATCGTCGGCTGCAGCAGCTCTTCCAGCGCGACGTAGTCCTCGCTGGTCCGCCGCTCGGTGACGTCGTAGATCGCGGCCTGCGCGCGGTCGACCACTTCGTCGATGTTCGCGCCGTCGGCCGCCGCCGCGCCGTAGCCGTACTGCACGATCCGGGTGCCCGCTTCGACCAGCCGGCGCAGCACCGCCTTCTCCGAGACGATCTCCGCGTAGTACCCGGCGTTCGCCGCTGTCGGGACCGTCGCGATCAGCGTGTGCAGGTAGGGCGCGCCGCCGACGCGGCCCAGCTCCCCGCGCCGCTCCAGCTCGGCCGAGACGGTGATCGGGTCGGCGGGCTCGCCGCGGCCGTAGAGGTCGAGGATGCAGTCGTAGATCGCCTGGTGCGCGGGCCGGTAGAAGTCGTCGGGGCCGAGCGCCTCGATGACGTCGGCGACCGCGTCCTTCGACAGCAGCATGCCGCCGAGCACGGACTGCTCGGCCGCGATGTCCTGCGGCGGCTGGCGGTCGAAGCCCCCACCGCCACCGGGACCGGGGTCGCTCGGACCCGGGTCTCCCTCCGCATACATCGGACTGCGGTCGTCGGTCAGCGCCACCGCCCCGGACACCTCCTCATCGTGTCGAACACCCGTTCGATTATGCCGGATCTTCGCTCTCGAAGCACGTGGCCGGTGCTCATGCGCCCGGCCACCGGACCCGTCCCCGATGATCGGCGACAACGCCGGCCGGCTGCCGCAGACACGCGGAGCGCCACCGTGAGTACAGGCCCGAGCGGGCACGCTAGATCCCCCGGACGGCCGATGGCAATTCAGGGTGGGGACCCTTCTGTGGACAACCTGGGGATGAACGGGGGTAACCAATCACAGGTGCTGCGAGAGCTGTGGACAAGTTGGGGACAAGCGTGATCGGCTTTGGTGAATACGCAGGTCAAACGCTGTGTATAAGGTGTGGAGAACTCGCGGAAAACTCGTCCGGCGTGTCGCGGGAAGTCCGTTCTTCGGCGTGTCGTGGACCAGCTCGAACCCATTGAACCGCGTGACCTGTGGATGAATATCACGGAGGGTAGACGCGTCACTCGGTGGGCTGAACGGCGCGTTCGTCAGGCCGCGGTGAGGCGGCCCTGTGCGCTGCGTAACCGGTCAGCGAGAACGCGCTGGTCGGCCGGGGTGAAGGCGATCCGGTTCTCGCCGCGCCCCGGAATCTCCTCGGTCAGCCATCGGCCTTCCGAGGTATCGATGTAGTTCACCGGGCGTTCGATCCGGTGCCGGGCGCCAGTGCGGTTGCGGGCCGCGACGTAGAGGCTGCCGCTCCCCATCCGGCGCAACGCGAGGATCCGGCGGAGCTCTTCGACCTCCTGCGAGCCCTCGGCCGGGCGGTCGCTGCGGAGCACCGCGAACCCGACGCCGTCATCGCCGCGGGCCGTCCCCTCGATCTGGCTCTTCGGCACCGCGAGCGGCGTCCCGCGGCCGGGCGCCAGCTTCGGGATCTGGCCGAGGAAGTCGTCGAGCAACTCGTGCGGCTTCGTCGACTCCAGCACGACGACGTCCAGCTCCTCGTGCTTGGCCAGCACGAACGCCTCGCCGCCGGCGCTGCCCGCGAGCAGCCGGTAGCTCACCGGCTTGCCCTGGAACCCGCCGTCGATCCAGCCGTAGTACTCCAGCTGCGGCCGGGCGATCGCTTCGATCGTCGCGACGAACCCCGGGTGCATGCCGCGCGGGCCGAACAGCCCGGCCTTGGCGAGCTCGGCGTTGGTCCGCTCGTCCTCGGCGCGCTGGGCCTCGTCGCTGTACCAGGTGGGCGTCTCGGACAGCACCGTGTGCGGCTCGCCGCCCCGGCGCCGGATCAGGTTGATCAAGGTGCCGGTCGTGATCGTGACCTGCCTGTCCAGCACCGCGCTTTCCCCCAGTAGATCGTTGGTGAACCCCGCACGAGCCGGGCGCGCTCATCTTGGCACGCGCCCGGCCGTCCCGCGTGCGCTACTCGCCGATGACCGGCGGCGCGGTCAGCTCGTCGGTGCCGAAGATGTCGTTCGGGTCGTCGCCGAGCAGGTACTTCGACGTGCGTTCCTCGTCGCCGCCGCCCTGGCCCTTGGCGCCGCCGGGGTGCATGCCGCCCATGCCACCCATCCCGGACGCACCGGCGCGACCCGCGCCCGTGCCGCCCATCGCGCCGCCGGCACCCGCCCCGCCCCGGCCGGCCCCGGCCGCGTCTCCGGCGCCGGGCATGGCCGCCCCGGTCGAGCCGCCGGGCCCGAAGCCGACGCCGCCCGGGCCGAAGCCCGCCGACGGGTCGCCGATCCCGCCCGAGCCGCCCGGGCCGAAGCCGCCGCCCGGGATGGAGAAGTCGCCCGCGCCACCCGCCCCGCCGGGACCGAAGCCGCCGGCCCCGGGGATCTTCGGCGGCGTGAACCCCGACGAATGGGTGCCGTCGCTGAAGTTCGGCGGGGTGTAGTTGCCCGCGCCGGGGATCTTCGACGGGTCGTAGTTCCCGCCCGGCACCTTCGAGGGGTCGAAGTTCGGCGGCCTCGACGGGTCGAAGCCCGGCACCTTGCCCGGGTCGAAGCTGCCACCGGGGGTGTTCGGCTGGCCGGGGAAGGACGGCACGCCGCCCGGACCCGGCATGTTCACGCCGGGCACCGAGCCGGTGCCGTTGGGGTTCCCGCTGCCGTTGTTGCCGTTGCTGTTGCCGTCTTCGCCCGGCTTCTTCTTGCCGTCCTTGCCGCCGCCGTCGACGTTGACGTTCTCCTGCTGACCCTGCAGCGCGGCGTACGCCGGCATCTTCTGGCCGTTGTCGTTGCTCGCCTTGTAGTAGGTGTTGAAGGCGTCGACGTTGGCCTGGCCCTTGGCGTTGTAGTCGCGGATCGCCCGGTCGGTGTCGGTCGTCCACGGCGTCACCGCGTTGAGCAGGTTGTTCTTCGGCGGGTCCTTCGGCACCTGCTGCACCTGCGCGTGCACCGTGGTGAAGGCGTTGTGCTGCTCGCCGAGGTACTTGTCCGAGTCGGTGAGCTTGGTGCCGGAGTCCTGCATCCACACCCGCAGCGGGTGGGCGCCGGCGTTCTGCGCCGCCTCGGCGCCGCCGCCGGTCCAGGCCGCGTCCATCTCCTTGGCCAGCGCGTCGATCGTGCCGAGCCGTTCGGCGTACGCGCCCTTCAGCCGGCTCGCCGCGGACTGGCCGTTTTCGATCGAACCGGCGCCGGGGCCGGTGGTGATCTTCTCCCAGATGTCGTAGCAGTCGATCTTGCGGTCACCCTGCACCGACGTGTGGTCGTCCGAATGCGTCGTCGCCATGTTGTACGCGGCGAAGCCGCCCAGGAGCACCAGTTCCAGCATGTCAGCCCTCCTTCAACGTCTGCACCATCGCCTCGCCGAACTTCTGCGCCACCGGGCACGGGTCCGACGCGCCGGCGCCGTGGTCGTACTGCACCAGGATGTTGACCGACAGCTCGTCGGTCACCCCGACGAACAGGCCGCACTTGCCCTTGTTGCGCGAGTCCAGCGCCGCCGCGTAGACGGCCGGGTAGCCGCCGATCTGCGTCTCTTCCCAGTACGCGTCGTTGGCCTTCGTGTCGTAGACGTCGCTGAGCCCGTTCTTGTTCGCTGTCACCGTCGTCACGTCGATCTGGTTGCCCGGGTCGGCGGTCTCCTGGAAGGTGCAGCTCGGGCCGTTGCCCGTGGAGCGCGGCTCGCCTTGGCCGAGGCTGAGCGAGGAGCGCGCGGACGCCGACAGCGTCGCGCAGGCGTCCGAGGTGATCGACGCGGTGTTCAGCGGGCTCGGCACCTTCGGCGCGGAGCCGCCGCCGGCGGCCTCGCTGCTCGATACGGCCGTGGACGGCGCCGGGTTGGCGGTGCCCCGGGTCTTGGCGCCGCAGCCGGCGAGGGCGAGCACGGCGCAGGCCAGCGCCGGGACGGCGATGAGTCGTCGGTTCACGTGGCCTGGTTCCCCGTCTTCGAAAGGTCGGCGGAGGCGTCCGACTCCTTGGTGGTGATCTTCTGCTTCGCGGCGGTGAGCGCGTCGATGTAGTTCTTGACGTAGTCCTGCATCTTCTGGTTCTGCTCGAGGAACGCCTTGCCGGAGGGGTTCGCGAGCTTTTCCCAGTCGCTGCTGGCGAACTCCTTGCCGGGCGCCTTCACGTTCGCCATCAGGTTGGCGTCTTCGAAGTCGCGCTTCAGGTCGGCCTGCAGGTCCTGCCACTTCTTGATGACGCCGTCGATCTTGTCGGCGTCGAACGTGAAGCCGCCGCCACCGGCCGGCGCGGACATGTTGACCTCGTTAGCCATGCGATCCCATCCCCTTCGCGTCCTCGCCCATTCTCCTCCGACGCCGCCGCGGTGTCCGAGGTTCCCCGGAAAGCGTGAAGGCGGGCCACCCACCAGGGGTGACCCGCCTTCTCACGACGTACTGCCTTACTGTGCCGACCCCTACTGGGCGACGGCCTTGACCTCGAGCCGCACGTCGACCTTCACGTCCGGGTGGAGCCGGGCGCCGACCGAGTGCTTGCCCACGGTCTTGATGTGGTCGCGCAGCTCGATGACGCGCTTGTCGAGCAGCGGGCCACCGGCCGCCTTGATCGCGTCGACGATCTCGCCGGCGGTGATCGAACCGAAGAGCTTCTTCGAGCCCTCGGCCGCCTTGCCGGTGAGCTGGATGGCGCCGAGGCCCTCCAGCGTCGCCTTGATCTCCTTGGCGTGGTCGAGGTCGCGGATGCGACGGCTCTCCTGCGCGCGCTGGATGGTGCGCACGTTCTTCTCCGCGCCCTTGGAGGCCACGATCGCGTAGCCCCGCGGGAGCAGGTAGTTGCGCGCGTAGCCGTCCTTGACCTCGACGATGTCGCCGGGGCCGCCCAGGTTGGCCACGTCCGTGGTGAGGATGATCTTCGCCATGTCTCCTGCCCTCCCTTAGCGCGCGGTCGAGGTGTAGGGCAGCAGCGCCATCTCGCGGGAGTTCTTGACCGCGATGGCGATGTCACGCTGGTGCTGGCTGCAGTTGCCGGTGACGCGACGGGCACGGATCTTGCCGCGGTCGGAGATGTACTTCCGCAGCAGGTTGGTGTCCTTGTAGTCGATCAGTTCCGGGCGGCCCTTCTTCTCGGCCTTGCAGAACACGCAGACCTTCTTCTTGGGCTTCCGAATGGGTGGCTTGGCCACTGTCTACTCCTGGAAATCAAATCTTGTGGATGTGTGCGCTCTCGCGCGAGATCAGAACGGGGGCTCGTCCGAGAAGCCGCCGCCACCGCTGCTCGCGGCCGGGGCGGAACCCCACGGGTCGTCGGCCGGCATTCCGCCGCCGCCACCGCGGTTCCCGCCGCCACCGCCGCCGCCGAAGTCACCGCCGCCACCGCGGCTGACCTTGTTGACCTTGGCCGTGGCGTAGCGCAGCGAGGGGCCGATCTCGTCGACCTCGAGCTCGACGACGGTCCGCTTCTCGCCTTCCTTCGTCTCGAACGACCGCTGCTTCAGGCGGCCCTGCACGACGACGCGGGCGCCGCGGGTCAGGGATTCGGCGACGTTCTCCGCCGCCTGCCGCCAGATGTTGCAGCGCAGGAACAGCGCCTCGCCGTCCTTCCACTCGCCGGACTGCCGGTCGAGGGTGCGCGGGGTGGACGCGACGGTGAAGTTCGCGACCGCCGCACCGGACGGGGTGAAGCGCAGCTCCGGGTCGGACGTCAGGTTGCCGACCACCGTGATGACGGTGTCTCCAGCCATCGGGGTTCCCCTTGGGCTCAGGCCTTGGCGGCAGCGGGCTTGGCCGCGGCGCGCTTGACCTCGCGACGCATGACCTTGGTGCGGAGCACGGTCTCCTGCAGCGAGAGCTGCCGGTCGAGCTCCTTGACCGCGTCGGCCGAGGAGTTCAGGTCCAGCAGGGCGTAGATGCCCTCGGCGTGCTTCTTGATCTCGTACGAAAGGCGGCGGCGGCCCCAGACGTCGACCTTCTCCACGGAACCGCCCGAAGTGCGGATCACGTTGAGGAAGTTGTCCAGCGTGGGGGCGACCGTGCGCTCGTCGAGCGTGGGGTCCAGGATGACCATTACCTCGTAATGGCGTGACACAACCACTCACCTCCTATGGGCTCGCGGCCACGGGCTGTCCGTGGCAGGAGGGTTTGTCCAGGTAAGGCTACCTGGGGGTACCGACAGGACCGGACAGTGGGTCTTCTCGGGGGGTCAGGCGGCCCGGCGCAGCACCCAGGTGCGGACGAGCCCGGCGGTCACCCCGGCGAGCACGATCACCGCGATCAGCATGGGCAGCTGCACGTCGTTCGGCGCGCTGTTCGAGGCCAGCGACTGCGCGTTGCCGGCGTCGCGGATGTCCGCGCCCTGGCCGCTCTGGCCGCTTTGGTCGCCGGTCTGCGGGGCCGACACGTCACCGGGGAGGGTGCCGTTCGCCGGGTAGCGCACGCCGGGGGCGACGGCCGTGCCGGCGGTCGCCGTCGGGATGCCGCTGTAGTCGCGCATCGGCGCGCTGCCGCCCGTGCCGCCGGCGGTGCCGGGGTTCAGGTTCGAGAGGTTGCCCGACGCGCCGCCGGGAGCGGTGTCGGCGCGGCCCTGCGTGGCGCCGGTGCCGCTGCCCTGCTGGGCCGGGGTGCTGGGCGCCACGTAGTTGCCGGCCAGCAGCGTGAGACCGCAGCCCTTGGCGACTGTGCTCTCCACGCTGTCCAGGGTCTTGTTCCAGTCGAACCCGAGGCCCCACGTGCCGGAGTTGGCCAGCGCGGTGCGCACGGCCTTGCCGATCGCGGCGCCGCTCGCCTCGCCACCCGCGGCGTTCGGCACCTGGCCCACCGGGATGGAGTGGATCTTGGCGATGGAGTCACCCGCCCAGCTCCCGACCGCGAGCGTCCCGGCGTTGTTGGCGCCGTTGGTCACGAGCGTCTTGACCGAGGTCCCGTCGATCGCCACCTGGTCGCCCATCTGCCCGGTGACCGAGCCCGTGCAGCTGTTGCTGACGAGGGTGGTCGCGGCGGAGGCGGTGCCCGTGGAAAGGAATGCGCCGCCGACCAGGAACGCGGCGATGGCGGTGACGGTCAGGGTCTTCCGCACGAGCATTTCCTCCGGGGTTATCGGGGCGTCGTCCTGAACAACAGGGTCAACGAGGGCGATACGCGAAAGA
The DNA here is from genome assembly GCF_053600695.1 of Amycolatopsis sp. NPDC005003. Lineage (NCBI taxonomy): Bacteria > Bacillati > Actinomycetota > Actinomycetes > Pseudonocardiales > Pseudonocardiaceae > Amycolatopsis > Amycolatopsis sp. NPDC005003. The sequence goes on from NZ_JBSGAI010000031.1 coordinate 31,867, forward strand.
TACTCGGCAGTCAGATCAATTCGCAGCGGCCATTCGGCGGAGTACCCAGGTGCGGACGAGGCCCGCGCTGACTCCGGAGAGTGCCAGAACCGCGATCAGCAGCGGCAGGTTCGACCCGTTCGTGAACCCGTCCGATGCGGACGGTAGTGCTTCGGCCTGGCCTGCGGTCTGCACGCCGGAACTGCCGTCCGGCGTGCCCTCCGGGCTGGTGAGGCCGTACTGCGGGGCGTAACCCGGGATCTGGCTGCCGTACCGGATCGCCGGCGACGGCGAGAACAGCCCGGCCGTCGCGAACGGGATGCCGCTGTAGTCGCGCATCGGGGCGTAACCCGTGCCGAAGGTGAACGGGAAGCCGCCGAACACCGGCGTGCTCGCGAAGCCGGGCAGGAGCGGGCTGTTCGCGTCCGGGATCGGCATGGTGCCCGCCGGGGTGCCGCCCTGCGGCGCGCCCCCGGAGCCGCCCTGGGCCGGCGGCTGCTGCTGGGGGTTGCCGCCCGAGCCGCCGGGTTGCTGCGGGGCTGGCTGGCCGCCGCCGCTGAGCGAGCGGAGACCCTGCTGGGTGCCGCTGGTGACGCCTTGGACACCCTGGTTGATCGCGCTCGCCGCGGGCGCGCCGATCACCGGCACCGGCGAGACGACGGTGTTCACCACGTTCACGGTGACCTGGCAGAGGGTGCCGAGGACCGCGTTGATCGTCCCGGTCAGCACTTTGGTGCCGTCCGTGACCACGCCGAGGTTGAGCGGGAGGCCGAGCAGCGGCGTCGTGGCCTTGACCGTGTCGCCGGGCTTGGCGCTGATCGTGTCGCCGCACTTGGCCGTGATCGTGTCCGCGGAGGCCGTTCCGGGCATGCCGAGCAGTGCCGAACCGGCGAGGACGACCGCCGTCGCACCGACCGCCGTAGCCCTCCGTGTCCGATCCTGCATGCTCGCCGCCCCTGCTGTCGTCGCCTACTGCCCAGTACAACGACGCTAAGGCAGCCGGGTGACGCTCGCTCGTTCAAAAATGTCCGGCATTCGGGTGGAAGGCGGCGTCACCGTGCGTCAGGCGGGGCTGCGGCGGATCCAGGCCCGGACGAGCGCGGCCGCGACGATCGCCAGCGCCAGCACCGCGAGCAGCATCGGCAGCTTCGCCGGTGGCGTGACCGCCGGCAGTGCCTCCGCCGTGCCGGACCTCTGGGCGTCGACCGTCGGCGGCGGGACCTGCCGGCCGGGGATGATCTGGGCGATCACCGGCGCCTGCACCAGGCTGCCGGGCAGCAGTGCGGCGTTGGTGTAGATGCCCGAGATCGCGTCGCCCGGCAGGCCGGCGTTCCCCGGGCCGGAGACCACCGGGCCGGTGCTGCTGCCCGGCGGGTTCGGCCCCGGGTTCGGCGGGTTCGGGGCGGGCGGGGCCGGCGGAGCGGGCTGCGGCGGCTTCGGGCCCGGCGACGGCGGCAGCGACGGCAGCTCGGAGGCCACGCCCTGGGTCAGGTTGCCGACCGCGTTGACCGTGCCCTGCGCGGCCGGGCAGACGCCCTTGGCCGTGGCGTCGCCGACCAGCGGCACCTGGCCGATGCCGAGCGCCTTCACCGTGTCGCCGAGCGGCAGCGTGAGCAGGGGTGCCGAGCCGTCCGTGTTCCGCGAGCTCGAGTCGAGGCCGACGGTGAGCTGGTTCGGGGCGTTCAGCGGGGCGCCGGCGTCGAGCGTCAGACCGGACGCGCTCCCCTGCTGCAGCGTCGCCTCACAGCTGCCGCCGAGGGTGGGGCTGGTCTCCGCGTTCGCCACGCCCGGCGCCGCGAGCGCGGCCGAAGCGGCGATGGTGAAACCCAGTGCGGTGATCCGGGCGACGTGCTTCCCCATCATGCCCTCCGGCAGTCGGACCAATCTGGATCACGGAACGCGCTCACGGTACTCCACGAGCGTCACCAACCGGTCCCACAGGGGAAAGATGCACCCGGAGTAGCGTGCTCGGCATGCTGATTGGCGCCCATGTCCGTGACGACGACCCGTTGACCGCGGTCGCCGAGCGCAAAGCCGACGTCGTCCAGTTCTTCCTCTCCGACCCGCAGGGCTGGAAGGCCCCGAAGCCGCACCCGCACGGCGAGGCCATCGCCGCGGACCCGGTCGAGGTGTTCATCCACTCTCCCTACCTCATCAACGTGGCTTCGCTGAACAACCGGATCCGGATCCCGTCCCGGAAGAACGTCACGCAACACGCGGACGGCGCCGCCGCGATCGGCGCGAAGGGCCTGATCGTGCACGGCGGGCACGTCGGCGCGAACGACGACGTCGAGGCCGGGCTGGACAACTGGCGCAAGCTGTTCGAGCGCGAGCAGGAGAAGGGCGGCTTCAAGGTCCCGATCCTGATCGAGAACACCGCCGGCGGCGAAAACGCGATGACCCGCGACCTCGACGTGATCGCCCGGCTGTGGGACAAGGTCGGCGAGTTCGGCGCCGGGTTCTGCCTGGACACCTGCCACGCGTTCGCCGCGGGGTGGGACCTGGCCACCGCCGTGGAGAAGGTCAAGGCCATCACCGGCCGGATCGACCTGGTGCACCTCAACAACTCCCGCGACGAGTTCGGCTCGACCCGCGACCGGCACGCCAACGTCGTGCAGGGCGAGGGCACGATCGACCCCGAGGTGCTGGTCGCCGTCGCCCGCGAGGCGGGTGCCCCGGTCGTCGTCGAGACGCCGGCCGACGGGCAGGCGACCGACATCGCGTACCTGCGGGAACAGCTCGGTTAGACGGACACGGCCTTCCGGCGGCGCCGGGTGGCGTTCGGGATGATCACGTCCCGGGCGCCGTCGAGGAAGCCGCCGGCCGGGTCGTCGTCGCCGTCCATCCGCACCAGGTCGGTCGCCGGGCGGTAGATCTCCCGCACCACCAGCACGCACAGCCCGACGACCGCGAGGTCGCGGACCACGACCGTGCCGAGGAACCAGCCCTCCGGCAGGCCCTTGTGGTCGACGCCGAGGTAGTAGAACATCCGCGGCACCCAGACCACGGCGTCGATCAGCATCCAGCCGAGCAGCAGCCGCCAGCGCGGGATGGCCAGCACCGCCAGCGGGACGAGCCACAGCGAGTACTGCGGGCTCCACACCTTGTTGGTGAGCAGAAACGCGGCCACCACGAGGAACGCGAGCTGACCGACGCGCGGACGGCGCGGCGCGGCGAGCGCGAGGTAGGCGATCCCGGCGCAGCAGGTCAGGAACAGCACGGCCACCGTGACGTTCAGGTACGTCGGCGTCTGGTTCTTCTCCAGCACGCCGTCGAACCCGGCCCAGCCGGTGGTGTACGAGAAGACGTTGTACAGCGAGTCCGGGTCCATCGGCCGCAGCGTGCTCATCCGGAAGAATTCCCACCAGCCGCGGGTGGCGGTGAGGATGAACGGCGCGTTCACCGCCAGCCACGTCACGACGGTGGCGCCCGCGGTCTTCCAGAACGGCGTCAGCTTCCCGGCGCGCAGGCACAGGAAGAACAGCACCCCGACCAGGAAGAGCGGGTAGAGCTTCGCCGTCGCGCCCAGCCCGAGCAGGAGGCCGGCGAGCAGCGGGCGTTTGCGCGCCCAGGCCAGCAGGCCGGTCGCGGTGAACGCGGTCGCGATCGCGTCGAAGTTGGTGAAGGCGTGCACCAGCACCAGCGGCGAGATCGCGACCAGGACCATGTCCCACGGACGGCGTTTCACGGTGCGGCCGGTCGCCCAGACGGTGACGAGCCAGGCGAGCCCGAGGAAGAACGCCGTGATGTCGAAGTAGATCGCCACCGGCAGGGCGCCGGGCAGCCAGCCGGACTGGGCGACGTTGTACCAGCCCGCGGCGAGCTTCGCGTTCGCCCACTGGAAGAGCCCGGTGAGCACCGGGTACTCCATGTACCGGGTGTTGTTCTCGGCGGTCTGCGAGCTCTCCTTCCACGACGTGTAGTACGGGAAGGTGCCCGGCCGGTCGAGCCGCTCGGAGCCGTAGAGCGGCACGATGTCGGAGTAGCACATCGCGACGAACGGGCGGCCCGCGCGCCAGTCGAGCTGGGTCGCGCCGCTGGAGTCCTGGTACTGCTGGATGCAGGAGCCCTTGCCGAACCAGCACAGCATCAGCGCCAGCGTGGCCAGCAGCAGCCCGACGCGCTGGGGTGACCAGAACCAGTGCCTGCCGACCGCCGCGTGCTCACCCAGCGGGCCGCCCAGTGGTCTGGTGACCGCCGCGGCGAGGGGCTCGTTCCAGCTCGGGACGACCCGTTCCGCCCGGGTCAGCGTCACGGGAGCGGGTTCCGCTTCCCGCGTGGTCTCCTCTGGCACGAGGCGGATCGTATCGGTGATCGGCGTGCGTGGCGGTGAAGCCGGTGATCATGCCGGATTCGCGTAGTACGAGGCCAGGACCTCGGCGGCCGCCCCGCGGGTGACGATCTCCTCGCCGGAGGCGTCTTCCACGACCTCGATGCGCTGCCAGTGCGGCAGCGGAAGCAGCTCTTCGAGCCGGGCCGAGACGGCTTCGCGGTGGACGTCCGGCTCGTCCCGGACCGCCCGCCCGGCCAGCACGATCCGCTCCAGGTCGAGCACCTGCACCAGGTCGGCGAGCCCGATGCCGAGGAAGCCGGCGGCGGTCCGCGTGTCGGGGGCCTGCTTGGCCATGATCTCGACGCAGCCGCGCCGCCCGCAGGCGCAGCGCGGCCCGTCGTAGGCGATCGTGGTGTGCCCGAACTCACCCGCGTTGGTCCGCGGGCCGCGGTAGAGCCGTCCGTCGATCAGCAGGCCGACGCCGATGCCGGTGCCGACGAGCACCACCGCGGTCGCCGTCGGGTCGCCGTGCGGCCAGAGCCGGGCGAACGCGGCGGCGTTGGTGTTCTTGTCGAGCGTCACCGGCAGCCCGGTGCGCTGCTCCAGCAGCTCGCGCAGGGGGACGTCGTGCCAGCCGGGCATGTTCGTCGCGTCGCGGACCAGGCCGGCGCGGTGGTCCAGCGGGCCGACCGCGCCGAGGCCGAGGCCGAGCACGTCGAAGCCGTCGGCGAGCTCGAGCGCGGTGGCGCCGATCGCGTCGACGGCCTGCGCGGGCGTGAAGCCGGGCGGCAGCGGGCCGCCCGCCGTCTCCTCGACCTCGCCGACGAGGTTGCTGCGCAGCACGCGGTACTCGTCGCGGTCGAGGCGCGCGCCGAGCGCGTGCCTGGCGCCCGCCCGGATGCGCAGCAACGTGCGGGGCTTGCCGACGCCGGCCGACGGCTGCCGCTGCTCGTCCAGCAGGCCGGTGTCGAGGAGCTCGGGGACGATCTTGGAGACGGCCTGCTGGGTGAGCCCGGTGCGTTCGGCGAGCTCGACCCGGCTGAGGCCGCCGGCGCGCAGGATGTGCGTGAGCAGCAGGGCACGGTTGTGCTCGCGCACGTCGCGCAGGTTCACCCCGGTGTCCGCCATGGACAGGATCTTCGCACGGCCGGCCAGTTAGGCAACGCTGTTGTTTTATTAAGGGCGCGCGGGGTTTAATGACGGCATGGCGGACGACTTGCGCGTGGGCATCCTCGGGTACGGCATCGGGGGACGCGTCTTCCACGCGCCCCTGGTGGCGGCGACGCCCGGGCTCACCCCGGCGGTGATCACGACGTCGGGCAACGCCGCACAAGCGCGGATCGACCACCCGGGCGCGGAGGTCGTGCCGGACGCGGACGCGTTGTTCGAGCGCGCGGGTGACCTCGACCTCGTCGTGGTCAGCACCCCGAACCGCACGCACGTGCCGCTCGCGCTGCGGGCGATCGAAGCCGGCCTGCCGGCGGTCGTCGACAAGCCGTTCGCGCCGACCGCCGCCGAAGCCCAGCAGGTCGTCGACGCGGCGAAGGCGGCGGGCGTCGGCCTGACGGTGTTCCAGAACCGGCGCCTCGACTCCGACTTCCTGACCGTGCGGAAGGTCCTCGACTCCGGGCGCCTCGGCGAGGTGTTCCGCTTCGAGTCCCGCTACGACCGCTGGGTGCCGAAGCCCAAGGACAACTGGCGCGAGTTCGGCGACCCCGCCGAGGCCGGCGGCCTGCTCTACGACCTCGGCGCGCACATCGTCGACCAGGCGCTGCAGCTGTTCGGCCCGGTCAGCACGGTCTACGCGGAGGCCGACCGCCGCCGCGCCGGCGTGCAGGTCGACGACGACGTCTTCGTCGCCCTGCACCACGCGAACGGCGTCCGCTCGCACCTGTGGGCGACCGCGCTGGCAGCCACCCTCAACCCGCGGTTCCGGCTGCTCGGCGACCGGGCGACGTTCACCAAGTACGGCCTCGACGTGCAGGAACCGCAGATCAAGGCGGGCCTGCGGCCCGGCGACGCCGGCTGGGGCACCGAGCCCGCGGCGGACGCCGGGAAGCTCGGCGTCGGCCCGGAGATCGAGACCGTGCCCACCGAAGTCGGCCGCTACGAGCAGTTCTACGCCCAGGTGCGTGACGCCCTGCGCGGTGAAGGCGAGTTCCCGGTCGACCCGGCGTCCTCGGTCGAGGTCCTGCGCGTGATCGAGGCCGCGCACCGCTCCGGCGTCGAAGGCACCGTGGTCGAGCTCTGACCCCCTGACCGGCCGTGACCTCGTTGACCCCCAGCTCCGAGGTCACGGCCACCTTCACGGCCCGGCCGGGGTGGTCACGGGCCCGACGTTCGCCTGGCCGGTGTCGTTCCCGTTCCCGGCTCTGGGTGGCCGGCCGTCGCGCCGTCCCCCGCGGTTCTGCTGTTGCTGTTGCTGCTGTTGGAACTGCTGAAGCTGTTGCTGGAACTGTTGTTGCTGTTGCTGGAACTGGTTGTCGCCGCGGCCGACGGTGACGCCCTGATCCTGCTGCTGGAACTGCTGCTGTTGTTGCTGCTGCTGGAACTGGAGCTGCAGCTGGAGCTGGTCGTCCTGCGGCGAGGTGATCGCCTGCACCCGGTCGAACCGTTCGGCCGGCTTCCCGGCCAGGTAGAGCTGCATGAACCGCTGCCACACCGGACCGGCCACGACCGACGGGGTCAGCGGCTGGCCGGTCGGGCCGCGCAGGGCCTTGTCACCGTCGCCGCCCACCCACACCGCGGCGGAGACCGAAGGCGTGTAGCCCACCATCCACGTCTGCGAGTTCGTGTTCGCCGCGGACGCGGGTTCGTTGTCGCCGGGCGTGTGCTGCTGGGTGCCGGTCTTGCCCGCGCATTCGTGGCCGACCGGGCAGGTCAGCCGCGAAAACGGGATCACCGGCGCCAGCGCGGCGGTCACGTTCCCGGCGATCTGCCTGCTCTTGCCGCGGTCGTTGTCCGCGAACGCGTCCGTCGCGCGCACGTCGGCCTCGTAGGCGGTTTCGCCCTCGGAGTTCGTCACCTTCTGCACGAAGTGCCGGCTGTGCTGGACGCCGCCGGCGGCGAAGGTCGCGTACGCCGCCGCCATGTCCGCCGGCGTGACCGCGGTCTGGCCACCGCCGATGGAGATGTTGTTGTCCCCGGTGAACAGCACGCTGCGGCCGCCGGTGTCCTTCGTCCGGATACCCGCCTCCTGCGCGGCTTCGGCCACCCCGCCGGGCTTGGTCACGTTGAGCACCATGTCGTAGAAGACGGTGTTGGTGGACCGCTGCATCGCCTCGGCCACCGTGCACGTCTCCGAGCAGCTGCTGGTGGCTCCGGCGTTGCGCACCGGCAGCGGCACGTCGGGGAACGTCCGCGGCGAGCGGCCGTCGAAGACCGCGTTCAGCCCGCGGCCGCCCTTGAGGAACGCCGTGAGGTCGAACGGTTTCATCGACGACCCGGGGTTGTGGGCCTCGTCCGCCCAGTCGCGACCGGCCTGGTCCTCGCCGTTCGGGCCCTTCACGATCGGCGCGCCGCCGTAGTAGGCGAGCACGCCGCCGGACTTCGGGTCGACGGCGACGAGCGCGTCGAGGATGCGGTCGTCGGTCTGCCCGGCCATGCCCTCGGCCACGGCCTTCTCGGCGGCTTCCTGCGCCTTCGAGTCGATCGTCGTGAACACCTGGAACCCACCCGAGTAGTACTTCTCCTCGGGGATCCCCGCCGCGGCCAGCTCGGCCTTGACCTGCTTCTTGACGAACGGGTTGAGCTTGGTCCCCTGCTGCCGCGATTCGACGAGCGGCACCGGCGTCGGGAACTTCGCCGCCTTCCGGTCCGCGGCCGTGAGGTACCCGTTGCGCTGCATGCGGTCCAGGGCCGTGCCCCACCGGTCGCGGGCGACCGTCGCGTTCTCCGACCGGCCCGGCTGCTGGATCAGCCCGGCGAGCAACGCGGCCTCGGAGTAGTTCAGCTGAGCGGCGTCCTTGCCGAAGTACGCCTGCGCCGCCGCCTGGATGCCGTACGCGCCGCGGCCGAAGTAGATGATGTTGAGGTAGGCGGTGATGATGTCCGCCTTCTCGTAGGTCTGGTTCATCTTGAACGACTTCGCCAGCTCGACCCACTTGCGCGTCAACGTCGGCGCGTCGTCGCCGGAGGCGTTCTTGATGTACTGCTGCGAAATCGTCGAGCCGCCGCCGGACCCGCCGGTGACCTGGTTGTAGGCGGCCCGCGCGATACCGGTGAGGTCGAAGCCGGAGTTGGTCTCGAAGGACGCGTCCTCGGTGGCGATCACGGCCTTCTTGACGACGTCCGGGATCTGGGCCGGGCTGAGGATCTGCCGGTTCCCGCCGGCGGGCACGTCCTTGCCCATCTCGGTGCCGTCGGCGTAGAGGTAGGTGACCGCCTGGCCCTGCGACTGCGCGACCTTGTCCGGCGAAGGCACGTCGACGGCGAAGTAGGTGATCACGAAGGCGACCGCGGGCACCAGGAAGAACAGGCCGGCCAGCACGTACAGCACCCGGCGGACGATCTTCCAGCGGCGTCTCCGCTGGTCCGGCCGGGCGTCCGGGATGACGTCGGTGGCGGGGTCGTCCGGTTCGGCCGGCCGCGGGAGGGGCCGGCGTGGCTGGTAACGACCACGCGGAACCGGCCTTCGGCCGGACCTCGAGCGATTTCGGTCGGTGTACACGGGCCGTCCTCCGGTACGCCGGTGGGCTGCGGGCGCAGACCCCTCGACACTCCACACGGACCACGGACGGCGGTGGTTCACCGGAAACGCGAAGGCCCCGCACCGGGAACGGTGCGAGGCCTTCGGTCATCCTTCCGAGCCGGGTGGTCTGCCGAGCCCGTCGCCGCCGCCGGGCAGCGACGGGGTCGTCGGCGGCCGCGGCCCGCGCGACCTGGACGTCGAGGTCTCGGTTTCGGTGGGCGTCTCCGTCGGCGTCTCGGACGGCGTCGAGGTCGGCGTCTCCGTCGGCGTCGCCGTCTCCGAGGGCTTCGTCGGCGTCGTGGTCACCTCGTTGACGTCCTTGCCGAGCGGCTCGACCTTGTCGAACTTCTCCGGCGGCTTGCCCTTGAGGTAGAGGTCCAGGAACTTCGCCCAGGTCGGGCCGGCGATCGTCGAACCGAAGATCGGCTTGCCCTTCGAGTCGTGCAGCGGCTGGTTGCCGTCGCCGCCGACCCACACCGCCGCCGACACCGACGGGGTGTAGCCCACCATCCACGTCTGGGCGTTGAGGTTGCCGTACGACGCCGGGTCGCCTTCCTTGGGCGAGTACTGCTGCGTACCGGTCTTGCCGGCGCACTCGTGGCCGGTCGGGCACTTCAGGTGCGAATGATCGATGACCGGCTTCAGCGATTCGGTGACGTTGCCGGCGATCTGCTGGCTCTTCGCCGCGTCGTTGTCGAACGCCGGGTTGGACTTGATGTTGTTCTCGTCGAACTCCACCTCGTCCTGGGCGTTCGTCAGCTTCGAGACGAAGTGCTGCTCGTGGTAGACGCCGCCGCTGGCGAACGACGCGTACGCCGCGGCCATGTCCCTCGGGGCCACCTGGGTCCTACCACCACCGAGCGAGATGTTGTTGTCTCCGGCGAACAGGGTGGCGGTGCCACCTTCGTCGGTCGTCCGGATACCGGCCTGCTTCGCCGCCGTCACGACCCCCGACGGTTTCACCTTGTTGAACACCATGTCGTAGAACACGGTGTTCGCCGAAATCTCCATCGCCTTCGCGACCGTGCACTGCGGACCGCAGCTTTCGTTCTCGCCCGCGTTGCGGACCGGCTTGGCGACCCCGGGGAACGTGCGCTTGTCCGAGCCGTCGAACGTGTCGCCGAGGCCCCCGCCCATCTTGAGGAACCCGGTCAGGTCGAACGGCTTCATCGACGAGCCCGGGTTGCGGGCCTGGTTCGCCCGGTCCTGCCCGATCGCGTCCTTGCCGTCCTTGTCCTTCACGGTTTCCGGGCCGTAGTTGTAGGCGAGGATCCCGCCGGTCTTCGGGTCCACGGCGACGAGCGCGGCGAGCAGTTTGTCGTCCGTCTGGCCCTTCATGCCCTGCTCGACGGCCTGGTCCGCCGCGTCCTGCGCCGCCGGATCGATCGTGGTGTAGATCTTGGCGCCGGTGGAGAACAGCTTGGTCTCGTCGTAACCCTTCGCGCCCAGCTCTTCCTTGATCCGCTGCTGGAGCTGGAAGGTCATCTTGCCCGCGTTCTGCTCCTTGTTCGCGTTCTTCGGGATCGGCGTCGGGAACTGCGCGGCCGCGCGTTCGTCGGCGCGCAGCCACTTGTTGGCCACCATCTGGTCCATCACGTACGTCCACCGGCGCTGGGCGTAGTCCTGGTTCTCCGATTTGCTCGGTCCCTGGATCAGGCCGGCCAGCAGCGCGGCTTCCGACGCGTTGAGGTCCTTGGCGTCCTTGTTGAAGAAGGACTTCGCGGCCGCCTGGATGCCGCTCGCCCCGCGGCCGAAGTAGATGATGTTCAGGTAGCCGGTGATGATCTCTTCTTTGGACTGCTGGTTGTTCATCTTGAACGACTTCGCCAGCTCGGTCCACTTGCGGGTCAGGGTCGGGGCGTCGTTCTCCGTGGCCTTCTTGATGTACTGCTGGGAGATGGTCGACCCACCGCCCTGACCGCCGGTGGCCTGGTTGAACACCGCGCGGAGGATGCCGGTGACGTCGAAGCCGGAGTTGGTCTCGAACGTCGCGTCCTCGGCCGAGTACACGGCGTGCTTGACGACCTCGGGGATCTCGCCCGGCTTGAGCAGCTGGCGGTTGCCGCTCTTGGGCACTTCCTTGCCCATCTCCGTCTTGCCGTCGGCGTAGTAGTAGGTGATCGGCTGGCTCTGCAGGGCCGCGACGCTCTCCGGCGTCGGCACGTCGACCATGAAGTAGGTGATCACGAACGCGATCGCCGGCACGACGAAGAAGACGCCGACGCACGCGTACGCGACCCGCCGGATGATCTTCCAGCGGCGCTTCTTCCGCTGCTCCGGGGTAAGGACCTTGCGGCCCTTCTCGTCGAGCTCCTGCTGGGGCTCGACGTCGTCGGCGAACTCGTCGAACCGGTCGTCGTCGTACGGGTCGTAGGTGTCTTCGGTCCCGTTGTGCGCGTGGTGGGTGATGAGATCCGGCTCACGTGCCGGTTCCGGATCCGGGCGGCGGCCACCGGGAGGCGGCTGCCGGAAGCCTTGCGGGGGCGATCCGGGCGGTCCACCGGGACGGCGGCCGCCGGGTGGTGGCGGCTGACGACGGCCGGCGCCGCCCTGGGGGGCTTGCGGGCGTCGTGGCTGCTCACCGGGCCACTGCTGGCCACCTTCGTCGCCGGCGGGCCAGGACGGCCGGGCGTTACCCCGAGGCGGGGTAGCGCGCCGCGGCGACTCACCGGGCCACGCGGGGCCCGCGTCTTCACCCGGCCACTGGGCGCGGCGAGGTGCGTCTGGCTCCTGGTTCGGCCAGGAGCGGTTGTCGTCGGTCACGGATGGGCCTCCCGGATCAGTACCCGCAGGGGCACTGACCTGCGTGTTGCGATGGTCGTACGGTGGCTCACCGGCCCGCGGTCCTTCGCGGACCCGCCGGTTCCCCTGTGCCCAGGACGTATGACCGCACCAAGTGGTTCCAGTGGCACGCCCGGCACACTTCGACGTCGTACACGGTGAACTCGGCGAACGAGCCGGCCATCCTGGCCAGCTCTTCGGGGGTCCGGGCCGAGCCCGCGACGTGCTTGAGCTCGTCGCCGTAGACCCAGGACACCAGGGTCAGCGGCTCCTGGCGGCAGATCGGGCACGGCTGATCGCCGTCCCGGCCGTGGAACTTCGCCGCTCGCAGCAGGTACGGGCTCGCGTCGCAGGCTTCGTAACTGCCGACGCGCCCGGAGCGGACTTCGGCCAGCAGCGCACGGCGCTGCAGCGCGAAATCCACGACCTGCCGCTGGTTAATCACGAGGACAGAGTACGGGCTCTTCCTGTGACGTCCACGCCCCCTAGCGCGGGCAGGCCGCTGACCGGGGTGGACACGCCGGACGTTCGATAACTCTCCGGTGAATTTCGCCCCCACTGGGTACTGGGGCAAGGTTAGCTTCGCCACTTCGATGTATCGGCGCGATATAGTGGCTGAGTAGGTTGGATCGAGGCGCTCGTTCGGAGCAACGCGGGTGGTCTCGGTTTGTTCCCGAAAGGGGGTGCGGTGTGCTGGAGTTCGCGATCCTCGGTCTTCTGCACGAAGCGCCCATGCACGGGTACGTGCTGCGCAAGCGGCTGCACGAGACGCTCGGCACGTTCCGGACGTTCTCGTACGGCTCGCTGTACCCGACCCTGCGGAAGCTGCTGCGGGCCGGGTACCTGGTCGAGGAGCTGGACGAGGCCGACGACCGGGCGTGGTCGCGGCGCGGGCGGCGGGTCTACAAGCTCACCGCGGAGGGCAAGGAGCGCTTCGGTGAGCTGCTCGGCGACGCCGGGCCGCAGACCTGGGACGACGAAGGTTTCGGCGTCCACCTGGCCTTCTTCTCGCGGACCCCGGCCGACGTGCGGATGCGGATCCTCGAGGGCCGCCGACGCCGCGTCGAAGAACGCCGTGAGGGCATGCGGGCGGCGTTGGCCAGGGCCGAGGAGAAGATCGATCGCTACACCCGCGAGCTGCACCGGCTGGGGCTGGAGACCAGCGAGCGGGAGGTGCGCTGGCTCAACGAGCTGATCGCGCACGAACAGGCCGAGCGGCAGGGTCCGGAGACCTGAGCCGCCCGGCGCGGGCCGCAGCGTCGCGGCACCTGACCTACTGAACAGACACGGATTGAAGGAGAAACCCCCATGGGCGAGAACCGCCGCGTACGGGTGGCCATCGTGGGCGTCGGCAACTGTGCGGCGTCGCTGGTCCAGGGTGTCCAGTACTACCGCGACGCGGACCCGGCCACCCGCGTCCCCGGTCTGATGCACGTCGACTTCGGCGGCTACCACGTCCGCGACATCGAGTTCGTCGCCGCGTTCGACGTGGACGCCAAGAAGGTCAGCCGCGACCTGTCCGAGGCGATCTTCGCCTCCGAGAACAACACCATCAAGATCGCCGACGTGCCGCCGCTCGGCGTCACCGTCCAGCGCGGTCACACCCACGACGGCCTGGGCCGCTTCTACCGCGAGACGATCGAGGAGTCCGACGAGACCCCGGTCGACGTCGTCGCCGCGCTGCGCGAGGCGCAGGCCGACGTGCTCGTGTCGTACCTGCCCGTGGGCTCCGAGGTGGCCGACAAGTTCTACGCCCAGGCCGCGATCGACGCCGGTGTGGCGTTCGTCAACGCGCTGCCGGTGTTCATCGCCTCCGACCCGGAGTGGGCCAAGAAGTTCACCGACGCCGGCGTCCCGATCGTCGGCGACGACATCAAGTCGCAGGTCGGCGCCACCATCACGCACCGCGTGCTGGCGAAGCTGTTCGAGGACCGCGGCGTCCAGCTCGACCGGACGATGCAGCTCAACGTGGGCGGGAACATGGACTTCCTGAACATGAAGGAGCTCGAGCGGCTCGAGTCGAAGAAGATCTCCAAGACCCAGTCCGTCACCTCGCAGGTCGACCGCGAGCTGGGCAAGGGCAACGTCCACATCGGACCGTCGGACTACGTCCAGTGGCTCGACGACCGCAAGTGGGCGTACGTCCGGCTCGAGGGCCGCGCGTTCGGCGACGTGCCGCTGAACCTGGAGTACAAGCTCGAGGTGTGGGACTCCCCCAACTCGGCGGGCATCATCATCGACGCCGTCCGCGCCGCGAAGATCGCGCTCGACCGCGGCATCGGCGGCCCGATCCTGTCGGCGTCCTCCTACTTCATGAAGTCGCCGCCGGAGCAGTACGACGACGCGACGGCTCGCGACGCCGTGGAGAAGTTCATCCGCGGCGAAGTCGAGCGCTAAGCCGTCCCCGGAGAAGGCCGTCACCGCTGGTGGCGGCCTTCTCCGCGTGTTGGACACCGTGCCGGTCTTTACCCATCCGACCACAGCCACGGCCGATGGCTTGGGAGCGGAGGTTACGTGTCGTTCGGGGGACGGCCTACTTTTTGGCCGGATGGGTAAACCGGTGGGGCGGGGCAGGCGTTGGCGGGGTGTGAGTGCGAGCGTGGGCGAAAGCGCGCCGGGGGACCTGGGCGCGCCGACCTTCCACGACCTGTTCCGGGAGTACTTCGGCCAGATGACCCGGCTGGCCCACCTGCTCGGCGCGGACGACGCGGAGAACGTCGCGCAGGAGGCCTTCGTCAAGCTCCACCAGCGCTGGGACTCCCTGACCGACCACACGCGGGTGGCCGGCTACTTGCGCACGACCGTGGTGAACATGACGCGGTCGCGGACCCGGCACCTGCGCGTCGTCCGGCGGACCCCGCCGGACCGGCCGCCCGACGAGGTGTCGGCCGAGGTCAAGGCGGTGGCGAACTGGGAGCACCAGCGCTTGCGCGCGGTGCTGGTGCGGCTGTCGCGGCGGCAGCGCGAAGTGCTGGTGCTGCGGTACTGGCTGGACTTGAGCACGGTCGCCATCGCTGAGACCCTCGGTATCTCACCGGGCACGGTCAAGGCGACGACGCACCACGCGATGGAGAACCTGCGCAAGCACCTGGGGGACGACCCGGGAGGTGAGCGATGACCGACCTCGAACGCAAACTGGCCGAGACGCTGCGAGAACAGGCCGGGGAGGTCACGCCCAACCTCGAGGCGGCCTGGGCGGAGCAGCAGCGCCGGCAGCGGCGGCCTTCGCGCGGCCGCCGGGCCGCGGTGTGGATCGCGCCCCTGGCCGCGGTCCTGGTGGTGCTGACCAGTGTGGCGATCGCCACGCAGGTCAACATCGCCCAGCCGCCGCCGCAGCCCGCGAAGCAGCCGGGACAGGAGCTGGTGTTCGCCAAGCCCGAGATCGCGCCGCAGAACCTGGCCGGCAGCCGCGAGCCGGTGGCGCTCATCGACTTCGCCGGCCAGACGAACACCTGGACCTCCTACGCGACCAACCCCACCGACCCGGCGGGCCGCCCTTGGTTCTGCGTCGAGACCTTCGCCAAGGGCACCACCCACGGCGGGCTCGGCTCGCAGTTCGGCATCGAGTCGCCGTCGTGCGTACCGCGGTCGGACGGGGTCGTCCGGGCCGGGTATGTGGGTAAGGACGGAGGCCCGCTGCCGGCGGGGAAGGCGGTCATCCTGGTCAGTGCCGAGGTTCGGGGCCTGCGCCTCTACGACGCGGCCGGCGACCTGAGCCCGGCGAAGGAGGTCGGCGCGCTAGGGCGTGACCGGGTGTTCCTCGCCGACGTGAAGCCGGGTTCGCCGCCGGTCCGCTACGAGATCAACCCAACCCAAGCGCTCCCGGCAAGTCGGTGATCTTTTCCGCCACCGCCGTGGCCTGCTTCAGCACCTCCGGGTCCGGCGGGAAGTGCGGGTTCGGCACCGCATAAACCGCCATCCCCGCCGCCAGCGCGGACCGCAGCCCGTTCGTCGTGTCCTCCACCGCCGCGCAGTCCGCGGGCGCCACGCCCAGCAGCTCGGCCGCCCGCAGGTACACGTCCGGCGCCGGCTTCCCCGCTCCGACCTGCTCGGACGACACCGCCGCCCCCACCGGCAGACCCGTCACGTCCAGGAACCCCTTGATCAGGATCACCGGTGACGAGCTCGCGATCGCCACCGGCCACCGGGCCGACACCTGGCGCACGACGTCCACCGCACCGGGGATCAGCGGTGGCTCCGCCGCGTACCGGGCGGCCATCCGCTTGACCACCAGCGTGGCGATCTCGGCCGGGGTGGTCCGCGCGCCCAGCTCCTCCACCAGGTAGCGCGCCCATTCCGGGGTGCTCATCCCCTGCTGTGCCCGGGTCGCCTCCTCGCGCCAGGTGCCGCCGTGCTCGGCGACGACCGCGCGCCGCACTTCGTCCCAGATCCGCTCGGAGTCCACCAGTACGCCGTCGAGGTCGAAGATCACCGCGTCCATGGCCCGAGCCTAGCTTGTGAGCGGACTTACTTAGCTACCCTTACTAATTTTTGTTAGCCTGGCTAAGTGACTTCCGCGATCACCGATCTCGCCCACCGGCTGCGGCCGCTGGTCTTCCGGCTGTACCACCAGGTGCGCCGCCAGACCCCGCAGCTGACGCTGACCCTCACCCAGGGTTCGGTGCTGAGTGAGCTGGTCAACGGCGGTCCGCGGCGGATGAGCGCGCTGGCCGAGCTCGAGCAGGTCAAGCTGCCGTCGATGACCGACGTCGTCGGCAGGCTCGAACGGCTCGGCCTGGCGACCCGCCGCCCGGACCCCGCCGACGGCCGGGCGGTGCTGGTCGAAGTCACCGACGAGGGCCTGCGCTTTTACACCGAACTGGTGACGGCTCGCGAGGAATTCCTGCGCGAGCGGCTCATCGCCATGGACGAGACCGACCGCGCCGCGATCGAAGCCGCCCTGCCCGCTCTCGCCAAATTGCTCGTCGACACCAAGAAGGAGGAACTGATCAGCGATGAGCGCTGAACACCACTCGAGCCTGCTGGACGCGGTCAAGGGCCAGCCCAAGCAGGTGTGGATCACCGCGTTCGCCGCGGTCATCGCCTTCATGGGGATCGGCCTGGTCGACCCGATCCTGCTGTCCATCGCCAAGGGGCTGGACGCGACGCCGTCGCAGGTCACCCTGCTGTTCTCGTCCTACCTCGGTGTCCAGGTCGTCGCGATGCTGCTCACCGGCGCGGCGAGCGCCCGCTTCGGCGCGAAGCGGACCGTCCTCGTCGGGCTGACGCTGATCGTCGCGGCCACCGCACTGTGCGCGGCCGCCGGGTCGATCGAGCAGCTCGTCGGGCTGCGTGCGGTCTGGGGCCTCGGCAACGCGTTCTTCATCGCGACGGCGCTTTCGGTGATCGTCGGTGCCGCGACCGGCGGCCAGTCCGGCGCGATCCTGCTCTACGAGGCCGCTCTCGGTGTCGGCCTGTCGGTCGGCCCCCTGCTGGGCGCGCTGCTCGGCAGCATCTCGTGGCGGGGCCCGTTCCTCGGCACGGCGATCCTGATGGCGGGCGCGCTCGTGCTGTGCGCGGTCTTCCTCGACAGCGACCGGCACGAGCGGCGGGCGCCGGTCAAGCTGCTCGACCCGCTGCGCGCGCTGAAGCACCCCGGCCTGCTGCGCACCTCGGTCGCTTCCGCGCTGTACACGGCCGCGTTCTTCGCGGTGCTCGCCTGGTCGCCGTTCGTCCTCGGCTGGAGCGCGATCGCCGTCGGCCTGGTCTTCTGCGGCTGGGGCCTCTGCGTCGCCGTCGCCGGAGTCGCCCTCGCGCCGCGGCTGGCCGCCCGGCTCGGCGAGCGGCACGCCGCCGCGGCCGCCGTCTTCGGGTACGCCGTGCTGATGCTGGTCCTCGCCGTGCCGAGCAAGCCGGTGCTGGTCGCCGGGATCATCGTCTCCGGGCTGGTGTCCGGCCTGCTGAACACGCTGTTCACCGGCACCGCGATGGCGATCAGCGACGCGCCGCGCCCGGTCGCCAGCGCGGGCTACAACTTCTGCCGCTGGCTGGGTGGCGCCGTGGCCGCGACGCTCGTCGGGCACGTCGCCGAGTGGTTCGGCTCGCCGCAGGCGCCGTTCGTCGCCTCCGCCGTGCTGTGCGTGGTCGCGGGTGCGCTGCTCTCGTTGCGGGAGAAGAAGGCGGACCCGCACACCGTGCCGAAGGAAGCGGTGCTCGTCGGCGAAGAGTTCTGATCTCACGCTGGGCGACGGCCCCTGGACCAAGTGTCCGGGGGCCGTCGGCCGTTCAGGGGGCCCGCGCGTGGGCATTGCGAGCAATACACCCGTTGTTCATCCAGAAGTCTGGATCGGCTGGTTTTGGGCACATACGGTCGCTTCGTTCCCGAACTCCCACCATGGAGGCGCTGTGCCCGACCGTCTGCTCCCGCTGTTCCCCGCGCACGCGGGTGGACGTTCCCCGATCACCTGCGAGTACCGCTGCGGCAACGCCTGCGCCCACCCGGAGGCGAACGAGACCGACAACGAGTACTTCGGCGACATCGTCAAGGACATCAGCCGCCGCCGCGTCTTCAAGGCCGGCGCCGTGATGGCCGCCGCCGCGGGCGGGTTCGCCGCGCTCTCCACGGGTACTGCGGCCGCCGCGCCCGCCGACGTCTCGGCGAACGGCCACGGCGGCCCGAAGCCGCGCCCGGTCCCCGGCACCGACTTCACGCCGGTCCCGCCGAACAAGCTCGACGCGGTCAGCATCCCCGACGGCTACGCCCAGCGCGTCGTCGTCCGCTGGGGCGACCCGGTCGTCGCGGGCGCGCCGAAGTTCGACTTCACCAAGCAGACCGCGGCCGCGCAGGCCAAGCAGTTCGGCTACAACAACGACTTCGTCGGCCTGATCCCGCAGGACCCGCTGGGGCTGTCGAACCTGCTCGTGGTGAACCACGAGTACACGACCGAGGTCCACATGTTCCCGGCCGACCAGTACGACCCGGCGAACCCGACCGAGGAGCAGGCGAAGATCGCCTGGGCGGCGCACGGCCTTTCGGTGCTGCAGGCCCGCCGCGACCCGATCCACGGCGGCCTGGAGGTGGTCCCGAGCCGGTACGGCCGCCGGATCACCCTCGACACGATCTTCGAGGTCCGCGGCCCGGCCGCCGGCTCGAAGTTCCTCCAGACGTCGGCCGACCCGACCGGCCGCAAGGTCCGCGGCACGCAGAACAACTGCTCGGGCGGCGTGACGCCGTGGGGCACGGTGCTCTCCGGCGAGGAGAACTTCGACCAGTACTTCGCCAACTCCGACAAGGTCACCGACCCGGTCACGGCGGCGCGGCTCAAGCGCTACTCCGTCGGCGCCGGCACGAGCACCCGCAAGTGGGAGCGGTTCGACAAGCGCTGGGACGTCGCGCAGGAGCCGAACGAGCCGAACCGGTTCGGCTGGGTCGTCGAGATCGACCCGAACGACCCGAACTCGACGCCGATCAAGCACACCGCGCTCGGCCGGTTCAAGCACGAGGCCGCGAACATCAAGATCACCGCCGATGGCCGGGTCGCCGTCTACTCCGGTGACGACAGCCGCTTCGAGTACATCTACAAGTTCGTCTCCAAGGGCAAGTACAAGCCGGGCAACAGCGCGCACGCGCGTCGCCACAACTCGGCGCTGCTCGACGAGGGCACGCTGTACGTCGCCCGCTTCACCGGCGACAGCCCGGCCGCGGAGATCGACGGCAAGGGCACGCTGCCCGCCGACGGCGAGTTCGACGGCACCGGCGAGTGGATCCCGCTGGCCAGTGGCAACAAGTCCTTTGTGGACGGCTTCACTGCCGAAGAGGTCTACGTCTTCACCCGCCAGGCCGCCGACAAGGTCGCCGCCACGAAGATGGACCGGCCGGAGGACATCGAGCCGAACCCGGTCAACGGCCGGATCTACGCGGCGCTGACCAACAACAGCGACCGCGGCGCGGCGGGCAAGGCCGGCGTCGACGAGGTCAACCCGCGGGTGAGCAACAAGAACGGCCACGTCCTCGAGTGGGAGGAGAACTGCGGCGACGCGGCGTCGACGAAGTTCTCCTGGCGGCTGCTGCTGGTCTGCGGTGACCCCAAGGCCGCCGACACCTACTTCGGCGGCTTCCCGAAGGACCAGGTCAGCCCGATCTCCTGCCCGGACAACGTGGCCTTCGACCGGCACGGCAACCTGTGGGTCGCCACCGACGGCAACGCACTCGGCGCGAACGACGGCCTGTTCTCGGTGCCGGTCACCGGCCCGGAGCGCGGCCACGTCAAGCAGTTCCTCTCGGTGCCGGTCGGCGCCGAGACCTGCGGCCCGGTCGTCACCGACAACCTGGTGCTCGTCGCCGTCCAGCACCCGGGTGAGAACGCGACGAGTTCGGCGAACCCGACGTCGCACTGGCCCGACGGCGGCACCGCGCAGCCGCGGCCGGCCATCGTCTCGGTGTGGAAGAAGGGCCGCTTCGGGCTGCCCGGCCGCATCGGCGAGCGCTAACGCACCGGGCCCGCACCGCCGAAGGTTCAATGAACCTTGTTCAGCCGTCGGCAGGCGCGAGAGGTCGCTTCGGGTCCACCGCTCGCGATCCGTAGCGCCTGCCTAACCAGAACAAGGTTCACTCTTAAGTGGACGCTTCTCGGCCGGTGCGGGCTCCCACTGCGCGCCATAGTCGAGAGGTGATCTTCTCGGGGCGCACGGCGGCGGTGGCGGTGGTGGCGATCGCGGCGGCCGTCGTGCCCGCGTCCGCGTCCGTCGCCGAGGACGCGCCACCGGTCTGCGGCGGGCTTGCGGCGAACCCGAGCGTCGAGCTCATGGCGCGCAACGGCGCCCCGGACGGGTACGTGTTCGCGCCGGCCGCCCCGGTCCCGCCCGGAACTCCGGCGACCAAGGTGCCGAAGCTGGCGACGGAGCACCAGTACGCCGTCGACGGGCAGCGGTCGGCGGCCATCCAGACGCCGGACGGCAAGACCAGCACCGCCTACCAGACCGAGCGGTTCGTCCCCGGCGGCGTGTACGCGCTCAGCGTCTGGACCGCTTCGCGCGCGCCGCGGTACGAACCCGGCACCGGCCTGCGGTTCTTCGACGCCACCGGCACGCAGGTGCAGGAGACCAAACTGGTCGCCGACCACTACGTCGGCGACGACGCCCTCGTGCGGCAGAACTTCCCGGCGGCGACGGCACCGGCGAAGGCGGCCGCGGTGAAGTTCTTCGCCACGACCACCCTCGACCGGCTGTACTGGGACTGCGTCGACCTCCAGCTCGCGGCGTACTCGGTGAAGAAGGAAGTGCGGAACCCGGCGACCGGCGCGTGGGCGTCGTTCGCGACGGTCACCGCGGGCGAGACCGCGCACTACCGCGTCACCGTGACCAACGAGGGCACCCAGGACCTGACCGGGATCACCGTGCAGGACCCGTGGTGCACCGGCTCGTTCGAGCCGTTCGCGCTGGCCGCGGGCGCGAACCGGCAGCTGACCTGCGACCACCGGGACCTCACGGTGGCCGACAGCGGGCACGTCAACACGGCGAAGGTGACCGGCGTGCACTACGCGGGCGGCACCCTCGGCGACAAGACGGCGTCGGCGACGATCACCGTGCTGCCGCCGCCGGCCATCGCGAAGATCGGCGACTTCGTCTGGGCGGACCGCAACCGCGACGGCCTCCAGGACCCGGCCGAGCCCGGCGTCGCGGGCGTCAAGGTGACGCTGAAGGACGGCGCGGGCGGCACGGTCGGCACCACAGCGACCGACGACAAGGGCAAGTACAGCTTCGAAAAGCTGAAGGACGGCACGTACCAGGTCTGCTTCGCCGTCCCGGTGGACTTCACGGTGACCCGCCGCGACGCCGGCAGCGAGGACCGCGATTCGGACGCCGGCCCGGACGGCTGCACCGCGGCGCGCACCGTGGGCGGCCCCGCCCACGAGGACTTCGCGGCGGACCTCGGGCTGGTGTCGCCGACGAACCGGATCGGCGACCTCACCTGGTCCGACACGAACGGCGACGGCCGGCAGGACGCGGGCGAGCCGGGCCTCGGCGGCGTCAAGGTGGTGCTGAAGGACGCCGCCGGCAAGGAAGTGGCGAGCGTGGTCACGGGCCCCGACGGCTCGTACGGCTTCGACGCCCTGGAGGACGGCACGTACCAGGTGTGCTTCACCGCGGACGGCCACCACCCGACGGCCAAGGACACCGGCGACGACACCGCCGACTCCGACGCGGACCCGGCGTCCGGCTGCACGGACCTGCGCACCCTCGGCGCCGGAAAGCGCGAAGACCGCACGGTGGACGCCGGGTTCGCCGCTACGGTGAGGTCATGACGGATCTTCCCCTGGCCCTGGTGACCGGGGCCTCCCGCGGAATCGGCGCGGCGATCGCCCACCAGCTGGCCCCGACCCACCGGGTGCTCCTCGGCGGCCGCGACGCCGACGCACTGGCCGCGCTGGCGAAGGAGCTCCCGGGCGCGAAGCCCTGGCCGGTGGAGCTGACGGACCAGGAGTCCCTGGCGGCGGCGGTCGCGGACATCGCCTCGCTGGACGTCCTGGTCCACTCGGCGGGCGTCGCGCGCTTGGGCCGTATCGAGGACGCCGATGTCGCAGCGTGGCGGGAGAACTTCGAGGTCAACACCCTGGCGGTGGTCGAGCTGACCCGCCTGCTCCTCCCGGCACTGCGCGCGGCCCGAGGACACGTGGTGGTGATCAACTCGGGAGCAGGCCTGAACGCCCGCCCGGGCTGGTCGCCGTACGCGGCGAGCAAGTTCGCGGTCCGCGCCTTCGCCGACGCCCTCCGCGAGGAGGAAAAGGACATCCGCGTGACGTCGGTGTACCCGGGCCGCACGGACACGGAGATGCAGCAGGAGATCTTCGCGGGCGAAGGCCGCGAGTACGACAGGTCGCACCTGCTGACGGCGGACTCGGTGGCGACCGCGGTGGTGACGGCGGTGTCAGCCACCCCGGACGCCCACCCGACGGAGGTCATCCTCCGCCCGCGTTAAGCCCGCAGCCGGGCGGCGGTGTCGGCCACACCGGCCTGCACCTTCGCCCGGTCCACCTTCACCGATTCGCCCTCGGCCACCACCTGCTCACCGGCGACCCAGACATCCCGCACCCGCCGCGATCCGGCCGCCCACACGAGGTTCGACAGCAGCTGCACGTCCGGCACGTCCAGCCCGCAGGCGAACGCCGGGTCGTCCAGGTCGACGTGCACCAGGTCGGCCCACCGCCCCGGCTCCAAGGCACCGATGTCCGACCGGCCCAGCGCCGCCGCGCCACCGCGGGTGGCCAGCAGGAAGACGTCCGCCGCCGTCAAGACCGTCGAGTCACCGGTGGCGAGCCGGGCGAACATGGCCGCGAGCTGCAGTTCTTCCCACAGGTCGAGGTCGTCGTTGGAGGCCGGGCCATCGGTGCCCAGGCCGACCGCGACCCCGGCGGCCCGCAGGTCCGCGATCCGCGCGATCCCCGAGGCCAGCTTCGCGTTCGAGCCAGGGCAATGCGCCATGCCGACGCCGTGGGCGGCGTACAGCGCGATGTCGGCGTCCGACAGGTGGATCGAGTGCGCCGCCAGCACCCGGCCGTCCAGCATGCCCAGCTCGCGAAGCAGTGCCGGCACCGATCCGTGCGTCTCACGCACAGCCGTGTCCTCGGCCGCCGCCTCGGCGACGTGGATCTGCACCAGAGCGCCGCGCGCGGCCGCCGACTCCGCCGTGGCGCGCAGCCCGGCGGAAGAGAGCATGTACGCCGAGTGCGGGCCGTAACCCAGCTCGATGCGGTCGCCGTGGCCGAAGCGGAGGCCGTCCGTGTCGATCCAGCGCTCGATGCCGGCCAGCTGGGCTTTCCAATCGAGGCCCGGCAGCTCCATCACCGGCGGCGCGACCAGCACGCGGCCGCCCGTCGTGAGGACCGCGTCGACCAGCTGCTCGCCTTCGAAGTACATCTCGGCGCTGGTCGTGACGCCGTGGCGGAGCATCTCGACCGAGCCGAGCAGCATGCCGGTGCGGACGTCCTCCGGGCGCAGCTTCGCCTCGGCCGGCCAGATGATCTCGTTGAGCCACGGCAGCAGCGGCAGGTCGCCGCCCATGCCGCGCAGCAGTGTCATCGGGCTGTGCGCGTGCGTGTTGACCAGGCCGGGCAGCAGGATACCGGTCAGGGTGGTGACCGGTGCGGCGGACTCGGGGGCGGTGGCCGCCGGTCCGCAGTAGGAAATGCGCCCGTCGGCGTCGACGTCGACGACCGCGTCACGGAGAAGCGAACAGGACGGGTCGGCGGGGAGAACGACAGGGGCGTGGAAACGGCGTTGCATCTCTGGATACTACGCACCCGGAATCACGAAACGACTCCGCTCCGCCACGCCCACGCCGCGGTCTCCACCCGGTTCCGCGCGCCGATCTTGCTCTGCACCGACGCCAGGTGCGTCTTCACCGTCGACAGCGACATGAACAGCTCCGCGCCGATTTCGGTGTTCGTCAGCCCGCGGGCGGCCGCCTTGACGACGTCCAGCTCGCGGGCGGTCAGCGGCTCGGACGGGGGCGGGACCTGCCGCTTCGCCGCGCCCGACCCGTCGAAGTGCTTGAGCAGCCGGACGGTGATCTGCGGTGAAACCAGCGCGTCGCCGCGGTCGGCCGCGCGGACCGCCTCGATCAGCAGGGCCGGGCCCGCGTCCTTCAGCAGGAACCCGGACGCCCCGTTGCGCAGCGCCGTGTGGACGTACTCGTCGAGGTCGAAGGTCGTGACGACCACCACCTTCAGCGGGTCGGTCACGTCCGGCCCGGCCAGCTGGCGGGCCACCTCCAGGCCGTCGAGGCCCGGCATGCGGATGTCGAGCAGACAGACGTCCGGGCGCAGCTCACGGGCCTTCGAGACCGCCGAAACGCCGTCCGCGACGTCGGCGACGACCTCGATGTCGTCCTGCGCGTCCAGGATCATGCGGAAGCCCATCCGCACCATCTCCTGGTCGTCGGCGATCAGTACCCGGATCACTCGTCCCCTTCCGTGTCTTCTCCGGCCGCCAGCGGCAGCCAAGCTTCGACGCGCCAGCCGCCGTCCGGGCCGCGCCCGGCCGACAGCCGGCCCTTGAGCAGTGCGACGCGTTCGCGCATGCCGACCAGACCGTAGCCGCCCGACCCGCCGGCCGGCCGGTGTGCCGTCGCCCGCCCGTTGTCGGTCACCTGCAGGTGCAGCTCGGCGCCGCTCACCTCCGCGACGACGAACGCCTCGGTCGCGCCCGCGGCGTGCTTGCCGACGTTCGTCAGCGACTCCTGCACCAGCCGCAGCGCCGAGCGGCCGACCTCGTGCGGCAGGTCCGGCGGCAGGTCAAGGTGCATCGACGTCGGGACGCCGTGGTTGGCGCTGTCGACCAGTTTCCGCAGGTCGGCACCCAGGTCGGTGGTGGCCTGCTCGCTGAACTCGCTCGACCCCGCCGGCGCGTCGCCGCGCATCGAGCGGACCAGCCGCCGCATCGCCGCGAGCGCCTCGACGCCGGCGTTTTCGATCCGGCCCATCGCGTCCACCGCGATCTGCGGGTTCTTCTCGGCCATCATCCGCGCCGCCTGCGCCTGCACGACGATCCCGGTGACGTGGTGGGCGACGATGTCGTGCAGCTCGCGGGCCAGCGCCATCCGCTCGGCGGTCTGCGCTTCGCTCACCGCGGACTGGACGGCCGTGACGCGCTCGGCGTCCCGCGAACGCAGCATCAGCCCGATGGCGACCGAGATGCCGAGCATCATCGTCGCGGCGAACGCCAGTACCGACAGGACCTCGGGGTCGGTCTGCAGACCTCGTGACCGGTAGGAGTTGAGGATCGCGGCGAGCGCGACGACGGCCGACAGCACGCCGATCCGCGGCCACGACTGGCTCAGCCCGCGGGCGCGGGTCAGGTTCACCACCACGCCCATGCCGGCGATGACCTGCACCACCGGCACCCCGCCGGTCATCTGGTAATCGCCGGAGCGCAGGTCCAGGAACGGCGTGACCACCGCGGACACCAGCATGATCCCGGCGAGGCCGAGGAGCGCGTCCGCGGGCCGCCGCGGCGACAGCACCGCGATGACGGCCGCGACTATCGAGCAGAACAGGATCGGGAACCCGCGGGCGGTGTTCGAGTACGTGTAGCCGAACTCGAACAGCAGCGCGAAGGCGAGCAGCCCCATCAGCGGCCACTGGCCCATCGCCAGCTCGTTCGCCCGGCGGAGCAGCCGCGTGCGCGGTGCGCCCTGGGGGCTGCGGTCGCGGGCCGCGATGGCGGGCACCAGCGGGCCGACGAGCAGCAGCAGGCCGAAGAGCAGCGCCTGGAAGCCCGTGCCGCTGTCGATGTCGGCGACACTCCCGTACCGGCCGAAGACGGCGACGAGGCCCGCGAAGACCAGGAAGCCGACCACGCAGAACGCCACGCCCGCCCGCGCCCGGCGGGCCACGAAGTAGACCATCAGCACCCCGGCCACGACCTCGGTGATGGTCACCTTCGGCAGCACGCTGGAGTACGGCGGGATGCGGGCCGCGTGGACGAAGAGGGTGGAGACGATCAGCACCCCGCCGCCGGCCACCCCGGCGACCGCCGCCCGCCTTTGAGCCCAGAGCCCACAGGCGGCCATCGCGAAGATGCCTGGCAGCAGGCCGAAGTCGACGAGGCGCGGGCCGAGCTCGTCGAGCGCCGCCTGCGTCGTGTAGACGATGTCGAAAACCAGCGCGGCGTACAGGACGGCGGAGGGCACGCCGATGCGCCGCACCAGGGCGGCGGCGCGGGTGTAGAGCGTTTTCGGCAGAGGCGCGGCGGGCACAACGTGACGTTACGTGATTCCCCCGCACCCGCACCTTGGCCGAGTGGCCCGCGCTCCCTCGGCCGATCGGCCGAGGCGGGCCCGGGCGTGACTGGCCGTCTGCCCGAAGTGGACGCCCCCTGCTCTCGGCGAGGCTCGTCGGCATCAAGATCCGAACTGAACCGCAGGGGAGATCCTCGTGGACCCGAACACTCCACACGCGACGAACGGCCCGGTGCTCTCCGGCCGCGGGCTGGTGAAGCGCTACGGCAGCCAGTACGCCTTGGCCGGCATCGACATCGACATCCAGCCGCGGGACGCCGTCGCCATCGTCGGGCCGTCCGGCTCGGGCAAGACGTCGCTGCTGCACGTCCTGGCCGGCATCCTCCGCGCCGACGACGGGCAGATCTTCCTGGGCGGGCAGCGGATCGACCACCTCGGCGAGAAGAAGCGCAGCGAGCTGCGCCGCACCGAGTTCGGGTTCGTCTTCCAGTCGGGGATGCTGGTGGCCGAGCTGTCCGCCGAAGAGAACGTGGCGCTGCCGTCGCTGCTCGCCGGGCTCGGGCGCAAGGAGGCCATCGACGCCGGCCGCGTCTGGCTGTCGCGCCTCGGCCTGGCCGGCAAGGAGAGCCGCCGCCCCGGCGAGCTGTCCGGCGGTGAGGCCCAGCGCGTCGCCATCGCGCGGGCGCTGACCCACCGGCCGAAGGTCATCTTCGCCGACGAGCCGACCGGCGCGCTCGACACGCGCACCGGCCGCGAGACGATGGACGCCCTGCTCGGCGCCGCCCACGAGACCGGGGCCGCGGTGATCGTGGTGACGCACGACCGCGAGCTGGCCGAGTCGATGCCGAAGACCGTCGCCATCCGCGACGGCCTGATCGCGACGAGGCTGGCGGCGTGAACTCCCTCCAGATCGCCCTGCGGGTGCTGCGGGTCGACCGGCGGACCCGGACGTCGGCGATCCTCACCGCGATCGGGGTGGCCGTCGCGACCGGGCTGGTGCTGCTGCTGGCGACGCTGCCGTTCGCCACCCAGAACCGGGAGCAGCGCGCCCTCTGGCAGGGCGAGAACTTCTACAGCCACGGCGCCGACGGCCCGGTCAACCTGCTCTTCAACGCGTCGCGGGACTACTTCGACGGCAAGCAGATCGTCCGCGTCGACGTCGCGCTGGCCCCGGGGGCCACGCCCGGGTCGATCCAGCTGCCGCCGGGCGTGCCGCAGCTGCCCGGCCCCGGCGAAACCGTCGTGTCGCCCGCGCTCGGCCGGCTCCTGCAGGCCAACCCGGCCGCGCAGCTCGGCGACCGGTTCGGCAAGCCCGTCGGCGCGCTCGGCGAGGAGGGCCTCCGGTTCCCGGAACAGCTCGTCGCGCTGAGCGGGCACACGCCGGACACGATGCCGGAGCGGGCCGACAAGGTGGCGGGCTTCCCGAGCGGGAAGGCGAGCCCGGACCCGCTGCTGATGCTGCTGTCCTGGGTCGGGATCATCGTGCTGCTGGTGCCGAGCCTGGTGCTCGTCGCGTCGTCGGCGCGGCTGACCGCGGCCCGGCGGGAACGGCGGCTCGCCGCGATCCGGCTGGCCGGGGCGACGCCGGGGCAGGTCACGAACATGGTGGCCGCCGAGACGACGTTGTCGGCCGGGATCGGCGCGCTGCTCGGGCTGCTGATCAGCCCGGCGCTGCACGGCCTCGCGTCGTTCGTGCCGTGGGCCGGCGGCACCTGGCTGGCGGCCGATTTCGCACTGCCGATCGGGCTGACGGTGTTCATCGTCCTGGCCATCCCGGTGCTCGTGGTGCTGGCCGGCGTGCTCGGTCTGCGCCGGGTCCTGAAGAACCCGCTGTTCGCGACCGGTGGGCACACGAAGAAGCCACTGCACTGGTGGCGGCTGCTGGCACTGCCCGCGGCCGGCGCGTTCTTCCTCATCGCCGTGACGACGGTGAAGGAGACCGGCGGCATCGGGCTGGTCATGGCGGGCCTGTTCTTTCTGGTCGGCTCGGCCGCGATCGTCGGGCCGTGGGTGACGTCGGCGGTCGGCGGCACGTTCGTCCGGATCTGGCGTCGCCCGTCCGCGCTGCTCGCCGGCCGTCGCCTGCGTGACGACCCGAAGGGCGCCTACCGCGCGTCCGCCGGGATCGTGCTGGCGGTCTTCGCCGGGTCGATGGCGCTGACCCTGCTGCCGACGTTCGAATCGATGGCCGGCGGCGGCCGGTCCTACGTCGACTCCGTGCTCTACGTCGACGCCAGCGACCAGAACGCGGGCCGGCTCGTCGACCAGACCAACGCGGCCCTGCAGAAGTACGGCCAGCACGAAAAGGCGGTCGCGGTCGGCGAGGTCTACCTGGTCAAGGGCCAGGCACCCAACCGGTACGGCCACCGCGCGCTGGTGATGACCTGCGCCGACGCCGTCAAGCTGACCCGCTACGGGCTCACCCCGGAGAACTGCGCGGGCGGCCCGGCCGTTTTCGGTGACTCGGCGATCGACCTGGCCCAGTACCGGTTCGCCACGAACTGGGAGGGGCAGGCGGTGACCGCGAAGTCCGGGACGCGGGTGGAAGTCGTCCATCCCCGTGACGAGGACCTGACGGACACGCTGATCGTCGATCCGGCCACGTTGCCGGACGGCCTCACGCTGACGGACTACACCGTCGTCGCGCCGACCACCGACGCGAACCGCGAGATCGTCCGGACGGCACTGGCCGGCCCGGCGGCGGGCGCGGAGATCGGCAGCCGCGACCAGTACCTGTACAACCAGCAGACCGAGCTCGGCGACCTGCGCCGGGTCACGGTGATCGGGCTGGTCGCGGCCGGGATCCTGGCCGGCTGCAGTGCCGCGGTCGCGACCGCGGGCTCGGTGATGGACCGGCGCCGCACGTTCGGCGCGCTGATGGCCGCGGGCACGCCGGTGCGGGTGCTGGCCAGGGCGTTGCGGATGGAGGCCGCGCTGCCGGCGCTGGTCGCCACCATCGGGGCGGGAATCGTCGGGGTACTGGTTGGCGTTGGGCTCTACAGCATGGTCGACGAGCGGGGCATCGTGCTCAGCCCGTGGCTGCTGGCGCCGGTGGTGCTCGGGGTCGGGGTGGCCCTGCTCGGTGCGTCGGTCTGCACACCCGCGCTCAAGCGGGTCCAGGCCGAGCCGCTGGCCGACGAATAGGTTTTCGCCCCTCTGTCGGGGGAGGGGCGGATACCGGGGGTAGTGAGCTGAAGGGGACTTTCTCCGCAGGGGATCCGGAGAGAGTCCCCTTCAGCGTCAGCGCTTCTCGAAGATGAGGTCGTGCGAGACGCGGCCTTCGACGTCCGCGCGCTGCTCGAACTTGGTCACCGGCCGCCACCCGGGCCGGGGTGCCCAGCCGTCGTACCGGTTCTTCAACGCCGGCTCCGCCGAGCAGACCTCGAGCATCTGCTCGGCGTAGTTCTCCCAGTCGGTCGCCATGTGGAAGGTGCCGCCGGGCGCGAGCCGCGACGCCACGAGCGCGGCGAACGACGGCGACACGATCCGCCGCTTGTGGTGCTTCTTCTTCGGCCACGGGTCGGGGAAGAACAGCCGCACGCCGTGCAGCGAGTCCGGCTCGACGTGCTCGGTGAGCAGCACGACGGCGTCGCCGTGCAGCAGCCGCAGGTTCTCGACGCCCAGCTTTTCGGCGCGCAGCATCAGCTGGCCGAGGCCCGGGTCGTAGACCTCGGCCGCGACGTAGTTGAGCTCCGGCGCCGCGGCGGCCAGCTGCGACGTCGTCTCGCCCATGCCGGAGCCGATCTCCAGCATCACCGGGGCCTCGCGGCCGAACCACGCGGTGAAGTCGAGCGGCCCCTCGGGCAGCTCGCTCACCGTGCGGCCCAGCCGCGGCCAGTGTTCTTCCCATGCCCGCTGCTGCCCGACGGTCATCCGGCCACCGCGCTTGACGTAACTGACCACGCTGCGCAGCCGACGTCCGTCCTCGTTTTGCACGGACAGAATGTAGCCGGGCGCGCAGCGCCTCCGTTGAGGGTGGTGGCGGGGGCATGGATGGATTAACGAATGGCTTCGATCACCCCGAGACGCGACCGCAGTCCGGCCAGCCCGGCGATGGGGATCGGATCCGGCGTCGGCCCGGTGTGCGCGGGCAGGACGTCGATCCAGCCCGGGTGCCGGTCGGTGTTCATCACCGTCGTGGGAATCGCGTGTCCCGATTTGCCGCGTTCGGACGGCATGAACTCCCAGTAGCCGGATTCGCCGTCCGCGGCCCACGGGACGAATTCCCATCCCGGGCGCCTGCCGAGCAGTTGCGCGATCCGGTCCTCGACGCGGAAACCCTGTTCCCGGGAATCGAGCCTGCCGTCGGCGACCGCGCGCAGCCACCACGGCGCGGGGATCGGGCCCGCCATCCCGGCCGAAGCGCGGTACAGGGCCAGCACGCTGTCTTCGGGCGCGCGGTGCACCCACGCGCGTCTGAGTTCGGACGGCGTCGCTGCCGTCATCGCGGCCTGCGGGAGTTCGATCGCCCGCGACCATTCGAGGTCCAACATGGGTTCGAGCCGGGGAGCGTCGTCTTCGACGCGGGCTCGGGGAATCGTGCCACCCAATTCTTGTCCGGTGTCCACCGTCAAGATTCACCTCCTGGGGGGAGTTCAGACGGGTCCGGCGCTCTCACTTATGAATCTTGCCTGGTCGTAGCAGTATGTCCGGTGCCTGTGATGGAAGCCACAGCTGTTTCACCTTTTGTTAACAAGCTTTTTTGCGGTAATGAGACCGCGGTCACGCTCAGGCGTCGCGCCGTGCCGTGACGAGCACGCCTGCCACGTACAGGGCAACAGCGATCGCCGCGAAGTAACCGAGGTAGCCCCACGGGCCGAGCGGCGGGGACGGCAGCCCGAGCGGTCCCGCGGCGAACCCGCCCGCCCCGACGAACTCGTCGGCGGCGTGGAACGGCATCCACTGGTAGGCGTACTTGCCGAAGCCCGGGATGAAGATCAAGATCCCTTCGAGCACCTGGGTCCAGACGATGACCACCGTCAGCGAGAAGGCGACGCTGCGCAGCAGGAGCGCGACGCCGACCCCCGCCACCGCGGTGAACAGGAAGACCAGGCTCTGGCCGAGCACCGAGCGCCAGTCGGCGCCCGTGTGCAGCGCGAGGTCGGCGTCCGGCCGCACCAGCGTCGCCAGCCCCCAGGAACCGAAGCCGATGACCAGCCCGAGCACGGCGCCCAGCGCGCCGACGACCACGACCTTGGCCAGCAGCGCGGGCACCCGGCTCGGCACCGCCTGGAAGGTCAGGCGCATGGTGCCCCAGTTGAACTCCGACGCGGTCGCCAGCACGGCCAGGACGAGCAGCACGGTCCGGCCGTTGCCGGTCACGAGCTGGGTGTTGCCGACGGTCGGCGGGACCTCCGGGCCGGCCAGCCCGAAGAACACCGCGGTCAAGGCGAGCGACGCGACGATCGCGATGGCCAGGCACCACAGCGGCGCGCGGGTGCTGAAGAGCTTGATGCGCTCGGCGCGGACGAGGTCGTTGGTGATCATCGGGAGGCCTCCGGAGACGGCACCGCGAACTCGACGGCGTCGCGGGTGAGGTCGAGATAGGCCTGCTCGAGCGAGCCGGTGATCGGGCTCAGCTCGTGCAGCGTCGCGCCGGCGTCGAAGGCGAGCTGCCCGATCCGGTCACTGTCCAACCCGGACACCAGGAAGGCGCCGTCGGCTTCGGTGAACTCGGCCTGCCCGGTCAGCGCCGCGCGCAGCTCGTCGGCGTGCGGGGTGCGGACGCGGACGCCGTGTTCACTCGTCTGTGCGATGAAGTCGTCCATGGTGCCCTGGTAGATCAGCCGGCCGCGGCCGATCACCACGAGGTCCTGCGCGGTCTGCGCCATTTCGGGCAGCAGGTGGCTGGACACGAACACGGTCCGGCCGTCGGCGGCCAGCGAGTGCAGCAGCTGGCGGATCCACGCCATGCCCTCGGGGTCGAGGCCGTTCACCGGCTCGTCGAACAGCAACACGCGCGGGTCGCCGAGCAGCGCGGCGGCGATCCCGAGCCGCTGCTGCATGCCCAGCGAGTACTGCAGCACGCGCGTCTTGCCGACGCTGGTCAGGCCGACCAGCGCGAGCACCTCTTCGACCCGCTTGTCCGGGATGCCGTTGGTCGCGGCCAGCCAGCGCAGGTGGTCGCGCCCGTTGCGGCCGGGGTGGCGCCAGGTGGCGTCCAGCATCGCGCCGACCGTCCTCAGTGGATCTTTCAGCTCGCGGTACGGGACGCCGTCGACGAGCACCCGGCCCCGGTCGGGGCTGTCGAGGCCGACGATCAGCCGCATGGTGGTGGACTTGCCCGCCCCGTTCGGGCCGAGGAAGCCGGTGACCCGCCCCGACTTCGCGGTGAACGTCAGTTCGTCGACCGCGGTGGTGGCGCCGTACCGCTTGGTCAGTGCTGTTGCTTCGATCATGGGCTCCCCCGTCCGTCCAGGCGAGCCTACTGCGAAACACCGGATCCGGGTCGCCCCCCGACAGCGCGACCCGGATCCGGTGTTCCCCTGTTTCCCCTCAGGCGTCCCGCTTCTTCGCGACCCCGAGCGCGACGAGCAGGAACACGAGCGCGATGCCGGCGAAGTACGCCAGCGCCCAGCCGGGGCTCAGCGGCGAGTCCGACGGCGCTGGGCCGTCGCCCCCGGCGGCGGCGCCGCGCAGGAACTTGTTCGCCACGTTGAACGGCAGCCACTCGTGGATGTGGTGCCCGACCTTCGGGATGAGCTGCACCAGCTCTTCGACGGCCAAGTAGTAGATCAGCAGCAGGGCGATGGCCCCGGCGCTGTGCCGGACGAGGATGCCGAGCGCCACCGCGAGCACGGCGCTGACCGCGAACACCGGGCCGAGTCCGGCGACGTTCAGCCAGTCCTGCGTCGTGTGCAGGCTGAGGTTGTCCTTCGGGCGCATGAGCACGCCCAGGCCCCAGGCCCCGAACGCGGCGATCTCGCCGAGCACGAGCGCCAGCAGGGCCACGACGACCGCCTTGGCGACCAGTGCCGGCGAGCGGTGCGGCACGGCCTGGAACGTGGTGCGGATGGTGTTGAAGCGGTACTCGGTGGTCACCGCGAGGGCGGCGAGCACCATGACGACGGCGATGCCGAACTGCGAGGCGCCGAACTGGGTGGCGGCGACCGACAGCGATTCGGCCGAATCGGTCGCGCCGGCCACGATGGCGGCGAAGCCGATGGCCAGCGCCAGGGTGATGAGCGCGCACCACCACGGCGAGCGGGTGCTGAACAGTTTGATGCGTTCGACCGCGAGCAGGTTCATGATCTTGGTTTCCCCGGTTACTTGGCGGACTCGAGCACGTGCTGCGCCTCGGCGTCGAGGCCGGTGTGGTACTCGACGGAGTCGCCGGTGATCGACATGAAGGCCTGCTCGAGCGAGCCGGTCTGCGGGCTCAGCTCGTGCAGCACGATCCGGTTGGCGGCGGCGATCTCGCCGATCTTGTCGCTGTCCATCCCGGACACCACGAGCGCGTTCGCTTCCTCGGTGACGCCGGCGCTGGCGCGCTGCAGGACGTCCCGGAGTTCGGCGAGCTGTGGCGAGCGCACCTTGACCGTGTTCTCGGCCGCGCGGGCGACGAACTCTTCGGTGGTCGACTGCGAAATCAGCTGCCCGCGGCCGATCACCACGAGGTTGCTCGCGGTCAGCGCCATCTCCGAAAGCAGATGGCTCGACACGAAAACGGTGCGGCCGTCGTCGGCCAGCCGGTGCATGAACTTCCGGATCCAGAGGATGCCCTCGGGGTCGAGGCCGTTCACCGGCTCGTCGAACAACAGCACCTCGGGGTCGCCGAGCAGGGCGGCCGCGATGCCGAGGCGCTGCGACATGCCGAGGGAGAACCCGCCGGCGCGCTTGTTCGCGACGCTGGTCAGGCCGACCGTCTCGAGCACCTCGTCGACGCGGGTGGCCGGGATGCGGTTGGACTTCGCCATCCACAGCAGGTGGGCCCGCGCCGAGCGGTTCGGGTGCACCCACTTCGCGTCGAGCAGCGCGCCGACGGTGCGCAGCGGCTCCTTGAGGTCGTGGTACTTCTTGCCCCCGATGGTGACCTGGCCGCCCGTCGGGTTGTCCAGGCCCAGGATCATCCGCATGGTGGTGGACTTGCCCGCCCCGTTCGGACCGAGGAAGCCGGTGACCTGCCCCGCGGACACGGAGAAGGACAGGTTGTTCACCGCCAGTGTCTTTCCGTACCGTTTGGTGAGGCCGGTTGCCTCGATCATGACTGCTCCTCTTCCGCCCCTCGCTTACGACGCGTTCATCGTCGCGGGTCGGGGATGGTTTGCGCGTCACCCTGGAGGCCGAACCGCTCCCCCTACCTGAGTAGTACCTTGCTGGCTCTTCGGCCGATGCGCGATCCGTGATGACCCTGAGTCAACCCTGATTCGACGCCATTAATGAACTGTGGTTCAATAATTGAGTGGCCCGGCCGAGGAGCATCACCGACGAGCGGCTGCTGGGCGCGGCGGAGACCGTGATCGGCCGCTGCGGCCCGGGTTTCACGCTCGCGCAGGTGGCCGCGGAGGCCGGGGTTTCGGTCGGCACGGTCGCGCAGCGGTTCGGCTCGAAGAGCGGCCTGCTGCAGGCGATGAGCCGGCGGGCCACGCGGCAGGCGGTCGAGCAGATGCGGGAGTGCGCCGAGCGAGCGGACGACCCGGTCGACGGCCTGCGCGCCGCGGCGGTGGCGGTCTACGCGGTGCTCGGTGACGCCGAAGAGGCGGCGAACCACCTGGGCCAGCTCGGCGTGGACATCGGCGACCCGGTGCTGCGGTCGCTGCTGGGCGAGCACTTCACGGCGGTGGAAGAAGAACTGCGGCGGCTGGTGCGGGCGGCGGCTTCGTCGCTGCCGCACGCGCCGAGCGTGCCGCGGGCGGCCCGGGTCGTGCTCGACGTGATCAACGGAGTGTCGATCGACTGGTCGATCCGGCCGCACGGGCGGCTGGCCGACCGGCTGGCGGAGGACGTCGACGCGGTGCTGTCCGCGTGGCGGGGACGGGAGGATCCATGAGCTTGCAGGGCAAGGTGGCGGTCGTGACCGGGGCGACCCGGGGCTGTGGCCGCGCGATCGCGGTGGAGCTCGGCCGCGCGGGCGCGACGGTGTACGTCACCGGCCGCACGACGCGCGAAACGGTGTCGCCGATGAAGCGCCCGGAGACGATCGAAGAGACGGGCGAACTGGTCGAGGCGGCCGGCGGCAAGGCGGTCGTCGTCCGCTGCGACTTCACCTCCGTGTCCGATGTGGACGCAGTGAAGGCCCGCATCGAGTCCGAAGTGGACGGAATCGACATCCTGGTCGACGACGTCTGGGGCGGCGACATGTACTTCCACTTCGACGCGCCCTTCTGGGAGACGCCACTGGAAGACGCGCTCCACCTGACGCACAACGCGCTGGACACGCACCTCATCGCGCTCCACAAGCTCCTGCCGCTGGTGGTCGCCCGGCGCGGGCTCGTCCTCGAGGTGACCGACGGCGACAACGACGACTACGTCGGCGCGGGCCTCCCCTACTACCTGGCCAAGTGCGGCATCCGCGCGCTCGGCCGGGCGCTGGGTGTGGAGCTGAAGAAGAACGACTGCGTCGGCCTCGCCGTCACGCCGGGGTTCCTGCGCTCGGAGTCGATGCTCGACCACTTCGAAGTCACCGAAGACAACTGGCGCGACGCGGTCGGCAAGCTCGCCCCGGTCGACTTCAAGATCTCCGAGACGCCGTACCTGCTGGCCCGCGGTGTCGCGGCCCTGGCACAGGATCCCGAGGTCGCCCGCTTCGCGGGGCAGACGCTGGCGTCCTGGACGCTGATGAAGGAGTACGGCTACACGGACATCGACGGCGACCGCCCGGACTTCGGCCGCTGGCTCACCGAAGTCCGCAACGCGGGCAAGGACCCGGCCACCACCCCGCCGGACGACTTCCGCTGATTCGTCACCAGGGCACCTGCCCGGCGTCGTCGAACAGCCCGCCGGTCGGGCCGTCGTCGGGCAGGGTGGCGAGCCGGACGGCGATCTTGGCGCCGTCGGCGGGGGTGCTGGTGCCGTGGAAGCCGTTCAGGTCGGTCGCGACGTAGCCGGGGCAGGCGTTGTAGTCCGCAACCTGACCCAGCTCTTCCAGCTGATCGGGCTCGGCCGGACCACCGTCGTGATGCCCGAGTCCAGCCGCGCGAACCTGCAGGAGGGCCTGGCCGCCGTGCCGGTTCCGGACGCGCCGGCCGTCACGACGGTCATCGCCTGGCCGCCCGACAGCCGCTCCCGCGCACTCGCCGATCTGGTCCGCGTGGCCACCCGGCGGTGAGGGGCGCGGCTCAGGCGAGGCCGGGGCGCGCGAGACCGGTTTCGTAGGCCAGCACCACGGCCTGCACCCGGTCCCGCAGCTCCAGCTTCGCCAGGATCCGCCCGACGTGCGTCTTCACCGTCGCCTCGGAGAGGAACAGCGCTTCGGCGATCTCCAGGTTCGACATGCCCTTGGCGATCAGCACGAGCACCTCGCGCTCGCGTTCGGTGAGCACGTCCAGCTCGGCGGTGTCCCGCATCGGCGGGCCGCCGGTGCCGACGAACCGGTCCAGGAGCCGGCGGGTCACCGACGGCGACACCACCGCATCACCCGAGGCGACCGCGCGCAGCGCCGACACCAGGTGATCGGGCTGGGTGTCCTTGAGCAGGAACCCGCTCGCCCCGCCCTGCAGCGCCGCGTAGACGTACTCGTCGAGGTCGAACGTCGTCATCACCAGCACGCGCGCGGTGCCGGCGGCGACGATCCGCTTCGTCGCCTCGACGCCGTCGAGCACCGGCATCCGGACGTCCATCAGCACGACGTCGGGACGCAGCCGCTCGGCCAGCTCGATCGCCTGCGCGCCGTCACCGGCCTCGCCGACGACGTCGATGTCGGCCTGCGCACCCAGCACCATCCGGAACCCGACGCGCATCAGTTCCTGGTCGTCGACGACCACCACCCGGATCACTTGTCCAACCTAACCGGCAGGGCCGCACGGACCTGCCATCCACCGGCCGGAGCCGGGCCCACGTCCAACGTTCCGCCGTACACGTGCGCGCGCTCGCGCATGCCGATCAAGCCGTTGCCGCCCGGCAGCCGGGGGTTGCGCCCGCCGGCCGGGACCAGCTGCCCGGCGCCGGCGCCGTCGTCGGACACCAGCACCTCCACCAGGTCGCCGGTGCGGTGCACCCGCACCGAAGCGGTCGCGCCGCGCCCGGCGTGCTTGAGCGTGTTCGTCAGCGACTCCTGCACGATCCGGTAAATGCCCAGCGAGACGCCGGCCGGCAGGTCGCCGAGCTCGCCGAGCTCCAGGTCCACCGGCACCCCGGCGGTGCGCATCCGGTCGGCCAGCTCGGCGAGCGCGTGCGCGTCCGGCTGCGGCACCCGGGGTTCACCGTCCGCGTCGTCGCTGCGGAGCACGTCGAGCAGGCGCCGTAGTTCGCCCAGCGCACCGCGGCCGGTTTCGGAAATCGTCTGCAGCGCCCGCTGGGCGAGCTCGGGGTTGGTCCGGAGCGCGTAGGACGCGCCGTCGGCCTGCACGACCATGACGCTCACCGCGTGCGCGACGACGTCGTGCAGCTCGCGCGCGATCCGGCCGCGCTCCTCGGCCACCGCGATCCGGGTGGCCTGGTCGCGTTCGGTCTCGAGCAGGTGCAACCTGGCCTCCACTTCCACGTCGTAGGCGCGCCGGGCCCCGACGAATTCGCCGAGGGTCCAGCACAGGGCGATCCCGAACGCGAGGAACAGCGCCGAGAGGATGACCTCGGACGCCGGGCCCAGCGCCAGCATCAGAGCCGAGCCGGCCACGACCGCGCCGACGTACACCAGGCCCTGCCGCCGCCCGGCGTAGACGACGACCGAGTAGATGCTCATCGCGAGGCCGGCGATGCTCGCGATGCCCAGCTCCAGCGTCGCGTGCACGACGCCGATCACCAGCACGACGTAGGCCGACCACAGCGGTGACTTCCGCCGGAACACCAGCGGCAGGACCATCGCGAGTTCCACCGGCAGGGTGACGTACCAGGGCGGCAGCCCGGTGGCCTCGTCCAGGCCGCCGGCGGCGAACACCAGCAGGTCGAACAGGCCGAGCAGGACGGCGAGCACCGAGTCGCCCGCCATGGGGTGGGCACGCATCCAGAGGCTCAGCCGTCGCACCACACAACACTAGGTCGCGTGGCGGGGGCCGCGCGTCGGTCGCCGGTAGCACCTTCGGTGCGACCTGCGGATGACCTACATGGCACGATTCAGGGGTTGTCCGTATGACGGGGAGGGGGGCCGTGACGTCACCGGAGCAGGGCCGGCTCGCGGGTCCGCTGTCGATGTCGGTGGCCAACCTGTGCCACCGCCTGCAGCCGCAGGTCTCCGCGCGCACCGCGGCCGGGTTCGCCGAGGTGCTGCGCCGGCTCGGGGCGCCGCTGCAGGTGGCCGTGGCCGGCCGGATCAAGTCGGGCAAGTCCACGCTGGTCAACGCGCTGATCGGGCGCCGGGTCGCGCCGACCGACATCGGTGAGTGCACCCGGCTGGTGACCCGGTTCCAGTACGGCACGGTCGACCGCGTCGAGATCGTCTTCACCGACGGCCGCAAGCAGGTGCTCCCGTTCGCCTCCGACGGCATGATCCCCGCCGAGCTGGGCGTCGACATCGAACAGGTGTCGCACATCGAGGCGTACCTGACCAACGCCGTCCTCCAGGGCATGACGGTGATCGACACCCCGGGCCTCGGCTCGCTCGACGCCGCCTCGGTGTCCCGCACCGAGCAGCTGCTGGGCGCGGCGAAGCACCGCAAAGAAGAGGACGAAGAGGGCTCGGACGAGCTCGACGACACCTCGCGCAACGCGGTCGCCGGCGCGGAAGCCGTGCTGTACGTCGTCACCCAAGGCGTACGCGCGGACGACCAGCAGGCCCTCGCCGCCTTCACCGCGGCCACCGCGAGCCGCGAAGCCGGCCCGGTCAACGCGATCGCCGTGCTCAACAAGGCCGACACCATCGCGCCGGAGTCCGTCGAAGGTTCCGGCGGCGACGTCTGGAAGGCCGCGACGCTGCTCGCCGAGAAGCAGGCTTCGACGTTGAAGCCGCGGGTCGCCGACGTGCTGCCGGTGATCGGGCTGATCGCCGAGTCCGCCGAGTCCGGCGGGTTCACCTCCGCCGATGCCGAGGCGTTGCGGCAGCTCGCCGAGCTCGACGACGACGTCCTGCAGACCATGCTGATCTCGGCCGACATCTTCACCAGCTGGGAGTGCGACGTCCCGGCCGGCACCCGGCTGCGGCTGCTGGAGAAGCTCGACCTGTTCGGCATCTCGCACGCCGTCGAAGCCATCCGCAAGGATCCGGAGCTCACGGCGGGCGCGCTGCGGCGGACGCTGCTCGACGCGTCCGGCCTCGAAGCCGTCCGGCAGCGGCTTTCGATCGTGTTCGCCGCCCGCGCCGACGGCATCAAGGCGGCCGCGGCACTGGCCTCGGTGACCGCGCTCGCGCACGCCTCGGCCGATCCGGCGGAGCGCCAGCGCGTCCACGACGCCATCGAGGTGCTGCTCGCCAAGCCCGAGGCCCACCAGCTGCGGCTGCTCGAGGCGCTGACGCTGGTCGCCTCCGGCGCGGTCGACATGCCGGAGGACCTGTCCGAAGAGGTGCTGCGGGTCGGCAGCAACGCCGACATCGGCGCCCAGCTCGGCAAGCCCGGCGCCCCGCGGCCGGAGCTGGCCGCGCACGCCCTCGAGCGCGCGGGCTGGTGGCGGTCGTTCGCGTCCTTCGGCGCGACGCCGGCGCAGAGCCGCGTGGCGCACGTCGTCCACCGCGCGTACTTCTTGATCTGGCAACAGGTCCGCGAAGCGTGAGTTTGTTTCTGCTTGCCGACTTCCGCTGGTAGGGCCCCTTCTTCCGCGTACTGTTGAGTCGTGCGCCTAGAAAACACGACATCCTGGCGAGCCGGCTGGAGCAGCGAGACCGAGGTCGACGTCGCGCTGTACATCCGTGACGCCCTGGCACTGTCCGTTTCCGAGGGACAGGTGCTGCCGCCGGTGGAGCCGCAGGTCCCGGTGCACGTCCCGCCCGGGCTCGACCGGGCGGCCGTCCAGGCGCAGTGGGCCGACTGGTGGGTCGACCTGCTGGCCTTCCTCCGCAACCGCGAGGATCCGGACCCGCGCAGCACGCGCTCCCGCTACGGCAGGCCGGCGCTCGCGCAGGGGTCGGCGATGCGGCAGGCGCTCGACTTCTTCGGCCAGGCCGCGGCCCGCCACTTCGCGAACGCCCGCGGCCCCGCCCTGCGCGGGGCGAACGAGCCGTCCGGCACCACCCCGTGGGCCCCCGGCTTCTACCGCCGCCAGATCGTGGCCGGCGAGCGGCTCGGCCAGCTGGTGCGCGAGGCCGAGGTGCGGCAGGGCCGCCGCGCCTACCCCTTCCGCCTGAACGTCATCGAGATCTCGGTCGCCGGCTCGATCTGGCTGCGCACGGCCGAAGACCAGCTGCTGGTCTCCTCCCGCCTCGCCGAAAACGGCCCCGGCCTGGAAGCCGTCCTCCGCGAGGTCATCGACGAACTCGTCTGACCCGTGATGCCCCTCCAATCACGCGAGATCCGCCTCCGATCACGCGAGTTCCGCCCCGGCGCACCATAAACCGAGCGCTCGGTCTGATAATGGCGGCATGGAGACGACCGTCGACGAGCCGTCGTGGCTGCGCACCGGGTCCTGGGTCGGCTGCCCGCTCATCGGGGGCGCGCTCGGCGTGGGCGTCTGGGCCGTCGCCGCCTGGGTGAGCGACCTGCCCGCCTTCCCGTTCCAGGGCGTGTTCAAGGTGCTCACGAAGCTGCCGCAACCGTGGGCGACGCTGGCTGCGGTCGCCGGCGGGCTCGTGCTCGGCCTGGTGTTCGCCGTGATCTGGGCCCACGAACGGCTGGTCGTCACGGTGTCGCCGACCCGGGTCACCCTGGTCCGCGGCGACCGGACCCGCCGCATCGAGGCCGACCTCGAAGCCGTCTACCTCGACGGCAAGGAGCTGGTCCTGCGCACCGCGGACGGCCGGGAGATCGCCCGCGAGAAGACCGACCTCACGGCCCGCGAGCTGGCCCCGGCCTTCGCCGAACACGGCTACCCCTGGCAGGACGAGCCGGTCGAACGATGAGGACGGTCGACCCCGCCAAGCACGCGGCCAAGCGCCGCACGATCCTCGACGCCGCCGCCGGGTGCTTCGCCGAAAAGGGCTTCGAACGGACGACGACGGCCGACATCTGCCGGGCGGCGGGCATCAGCTCCGGCAGCCTCTTCCACTACTTCCCCAGCAAGCGCGCGGTGTTCACAGCGATCTTCACCGACGACGCCGCCGAGACGGCCGGCCGCCTTGAAGCCGCCGCGAAGACGGCCGATCCGCTGACCGCACTGCTCGACGTCGTCGCCGAGCTGGCCGGCCAGGTCGCGCACCCCGCGATCGCGCGGCTCGTGCTCGAAGCCGCCGCGCAGGCCGCCCGCGACGACGGCTTCGCCGAGCTGATCCGCCGCAACGACCACGCGCTGCGGGACGGCTTGGCCGTGCTGGTCGCCCGCGCCGCCGTCGCCGGGCTGATCGACCCGGGCGTCGCCCCGCGCGCGGCCGCGGGGTGGGTCGCCGGGCTGATCGACGCGATGATCTCGCGGGCCTGTCTCGATCCGGACCTCGATCTGCCTGCCGAACAGGCGATCCTCCGGACGATCCTGATCCGGTTCCTTCGCCCGGTTTCGCCACCGACGGGCGGCTGAGTCCGCCAAGATTGAACCTTATTCTGGTTAGGCCGGCGCTACGGACCGCAGCCCGCGGAGTTTCGGTGAGTGTTGCGCCGGCCGACGGCTGAATAAGGTTCACTGGGCTCATGGCGTGGTTTCGCAAGGAGGGAACCGACGGCGGCGCGGCCGCGTCGGACACCGATGTGCACCCCTTGCAGCAGGTGAGTGACCTGGAGCGGGCCCTCGCGGACCGCCAGGCGCTGATCCAGATGTGCCTGTACGCCCTGGACCGCGCCCGCAGCGGCGGCGTCGTCGAACGCCTGGAAGAGGGGCTCGCCGCGATCGGCGTGCAGGCCCTGCGGCCCGACGGCGAGCGGTTCGACCCGGCCCGCCACGAAGCCGGGGGCGCGGTCCCGACCGAGGACCCGGCGCTCGACGGCATCGTCGCGGAAACCGAGGTCACCGGCTTCGCCGACCACGACCGCCTGCTGCGCGCCCCGATCGTCACCGTCTACGCGAAGAAGAACCCGTGAGCGCACCGACCGCGCCGAGCCTGCCCACGCAGGTCGCCGCGACCCGAGACCAGCTGCTGACCGTCGTCCGTGACGCCGATCCGGACGCCGCGAAGTGGGTCGAGGAAATCCGGAAGGCCCGGCCGAAGAAGCCGGCCGTCGTGGTCGTCGGCGAGACGAACCGCGGGAAGAGTTCGCTGGTCAACGCCCTGCTCGCGATGCCGGGCCTGTCCCCGGTGGACGCCGACGTCGCCACCGCGACCTACCTGGTGTTCGACCACGCGGACACCTGGAGCGCGCGGGCCTGCTACCCCGGCCAGCTGGCCCCGGTGCCGATCGACCTCGGCCAGCTGATCAACTGGGTGTCCGCCGCGCACGAGCTGCCGCCCGGGCAGATCCCGCCGCGGTACGTCGAGGTCACCGGGCCGGTGCCGCTGCTGGACCGGCTTTCGCTGGTCGACACGCCGGGCGTCGGCGGGCTCGACTCGATGCACGGCGAGCTCGCCAAGGAAGCCGCCGCGGGCGCCACCGCGCTGCTGTTCGTCGTCGACGCCTCGGCGCCGTTCACCTCGACCGAGCTGCAGTTCCTGCGTGACGTCGGCGAGCGCGTCGAGACCGTCGTCTTCGCGCTGACCAAGGTGGACATGTTCCGCGGCTGGCGCGAGGTCATGGAGGCCGACAAGCAGCTGCTGCGCGAGCACGCGCCCCGTTTCGCCGACGCGGTGTTCCACCCGGTCTCGGCGCGGATGTTCGAGACCGCGGCGAAGGCGCCCAACGAGCAGATGGCCGCGATGCTGCGGGAGAAGTCGGGGGTCGCGGCGATCCAGACGGCGCTGCAGGAGCTGCTCGTCGGCCGCTCGGCGATGCTCGGCGAGGCGAACACGCTGCGCGCGCTCTCCAGCGCGCTGGGCGAGCTCAAAGCAAAACTGCAGGCCGAGAGCCGGGCGCTGTCCGCCGGCGAAGCCGAGGCCGAGCAGCTGCGCGAACGCCGTGACCAGCTGCAGGCCGAACGCCGGACCTCGACCCGCGGCTGGCAGCTGAAGCTGCGCGGCGAGGTGCAGCGCACCCGCGTCGAGGTCGGCCACGAGAGCAGCCGGCAGATGCGGGACGCGCAGACCCACTTCCGCCAGCTGATCGACGCGGCCAAGCGTGACGAGCTGGCCGCGCTGCCCCAGCAGGTCGACATCGCGCTGCAGACGACGTCGCAGCGCATCTCCATGCTGCTCTCGCAGCGCCTGAACCAGGTCACCAACGTCTCGCTGTCGGAGCTGTTCTCCCCCGAAGAGCTCGACGTCATCCGCGCCCAGTTCGCCCGGGCGGGCGGCCCGCCGGTGGTGCTGCGCCCACCGGACAAGAAGCCGCCGACGGCCGAGGACAAGCTGCTCGTCTTCATGGGCATCTCCGGTGGCGTCGGGGCCGGGAAAGTCGCCGCGCTGCCGCTGGCCGGCGTCGCGATCCTCAACCCGGTCGTGCTGCCCGCGACGATCATCATCGGCCTCGGTGCGGGCTGGTGGATGGCCCGCACGCGCAAGCACGCGGCCGACAAGCAGCACATGAAGCAGTGGCTGGTCGAGGCCATCGCGGACGCCCGCTCGACGCTCGACCAGCTCGTCGCCGAGCAGCTCATCGAGGCCGAGCAGCAGCTGTCGATGGCCCTGGACGAGGCGCTCGGCCGCCGCATCGACGCCATCGAGGCGGAGCTGAAGGAAGTCGACAAGACGATCAAGATGGGTGCGCAGGAGCGGGCCAAGAAGATCGCGATCGTGTCGAAGCGGCTCAAGGAGGTCAGCGACGGCCGCGAGCGCGCCGAAGCCTTCCTGACGCGGATCCGGGCGCTGCGGGACAAAACCGCCTGAGCACCGGTCCGGTTGTGGAGCGGAACCGAACGGGCCTACGGTGAGTCATACCCTCAGACAGCAGGTCGGAGCGTGTTACCCGGTTCGAAGGGGGAAGTGCCATGTGGGTCGACGAGAGCGGCGGCAGCGACACCGACGCGAGCAGCCCGGACGCGATGACCGTCCACGTCGACGGCCAGGA
The DNA here is from genome assembly GCF_053600695.1 of Amycolatopsis sp. NPDC005003. Taxonomy (NCBI): domain Bacteria; kingdom Bacillati; phylum Actinomycetota; class Actinomycetes; order Pseudonocardiales; family Pseudonocardiaceae; genus Amycolatopsis; species Amycolatopsis sp. NPDC005003. The sequence goes on from NZ_JBSGAI010000031.1 coordinate 76,473, forward strand.
GTACCAGGCCGAGGTCAACTACGACGTGAACGAAGACGGGGTGAACGACACCGCGATCATCGAGCACGAAGACGGCTCGGCCCAGGCGTTCATCGACACGAACCACGACGGCGAGGCCGACCACTACGCCGTGCTGGACGAAAACGGGAAGGTCGTCGAGCAGGCGGTCTACGACGAGGCCAGCGGCCAGTGGGTGCACGACGGCTCCGGCGGCGGCCACGACGACTCCGGCACCGGCCGCGACGACAGCTCCGGCGGCCACATCCACGCCGACCTGCCGGACGGCGAGGTGGACGCGGGCGTCGCGACCATCGACACCGACCACGACGGCCACAACGACACCGCCGTCGTCGAGACGAAGAGCGGCGGCACCATCGCCTTCACCGACAAGGACGGCGACGGCGAAGCGGACATCGCGGTGCAAACCGAGTCCGACGGCACCACCACGACGTTCGAGCACTCCGGCCCTGGTCAGTGGACCGAAGTCTCCAGTGGACTGATGAACTCCGGAACCGACGGCGACCCGGCCGCCGACGCCGCGTGGGGCGAGGCAGGCACGCAGACGCTGGAGGGCGTCGCGCGCATCGACTCCGGCACGGGACAGTGGATTTCGCCGAACTGAAAGTGACCCAGGTCATAGTTTGAAAGCCCGAGGCTCCGGCCTCGGGCTTTCTTCATGTCGTTAATGAAAACGGCCAGGTCACGGGTGTGTCCCGGGCCACCGGAAGATTTTCAGCGAATACACCGATCAAGTGACATCTGAATCGATTCCCTTATCGTTCTTGTGAGAGAACCTACACGTCAGCTCTCGGTTACTCGCCGGTCATGCGGCTACTCTCGGGGAATCCCAAAACATCCACACCGGTTCGCCAGCCGGTGTGCGAAGCCATTCGGTCGCCGGCAATGACGCCCGCACCGGGACAACGTCGTTCCGGTGCGGGCGCATTTGTCGTCGGAAGTCAGGAGTAGAGATGACCGCAGTCGCCATCCCCGGACTGGACACCGCGCCGACGACGCACAGTGGCGTGCTGGCCTTCGTCCGGGAGGTCGCCGAGCTGACCACCCCGGACCGCGTGGTGTGGGTCGACGGGTCTGACGAAGAAGCCGCCCGGATCAACCAGGAGCTGGTCGAGGCGGGCACGTTCGTGCAGCTCAAGTCGAAGCCGAACTCCTTCTGGGCCACTTCCGACCCGGACGACGTCGCCCGCGTCGAAGACCGGACCTTCATCTGTTCGGAGCGTCCCGAGGACGCCGGTCCGACCAACAACTGGATGGACCCGGCCGAGATGAAGGCCACCATGACCGAGCTGTTCCGCGGCTCGATGCGCGGCCGCACGATGTACGTCATCCCGTTCTGCATGGGCCCGCTCGGCGACGAGAATCCCAAGCTGGGTATCGAAATCACCGATTTCGCGTACGTCGTCGCCTCGATGCGCGTGATGACCCGCGCCGGCCGGGCGGCCCTCGAGAAGTTCATCGCGCCGGACGGCGGCGAGCGCGAATTCGTGCCCGCGCTGCACTCGGTCGGCAGGCCGCTCGAACCGGGCGAGAAGGACGTTTCCTGGCCCTGCAACGAAACGAAGTACATTTCGCACTTCCCCGAAGAGCGCGCGATCTGGAGCTACGGCTCGGGTTACGGCGGCAACTCCTTGCTGGGCAAGAAGTGCTACTCGCTGCGCATCGCTTCGGTGATGGCCCGTGACGAGGGCTGGCTCGCCGAGCACATGCTGATCCTCAAGCTGATCTCGCCCGAGGACAAGGTCCACTACGTCGCGGCCGCGTTCCCCAGCGCCTGCGGCAAGACCAACCTCGCCATGCTGCAGCCGACCATCCCGGGCTGGCGCGCCGAGACCCTGGGCGACGACATCGCGTGGATGCGCTTCGGCGAAGACGGCCGCCTGTATGCGGTGAACCCCGAGTTCGGCTTCTTCGGCGTCGCGCCGGGCACCGACTGGCACACCAACCCGAACGCCATGCGCACGATCGAGAAGGGCAACACGGTCTTCACGAACGTCGCCCTGACCGACGACGGCGACATCTGGTGGGAGGGCATGGAGAACAAGCCCGCCCACGCCACCTCGTGGAAGGGCCAGGACTGGACGCCGGACTCGGACGAGAAGGCCGCCCACCCGAACTCGCGCTACTGCACGCCGATGTCGCAGTGCCCGATCCTCGCGCCGGAGTGGGACGACCCGAAGGGCGTGCCGATCTCGGCGATCCTGTTCGGCGGCCGCCGCAAGACGACGGTGCCGCTGGTGAACGAGGCCCGCGACTGGCAGCACGGCGTGTTCATGGGCGCCACCATGTCGTCGGAGACCACTGCCGCGGCAGCCGGCGCGGTCGGCAACGTCCGCCGCGACCCGATGGCGATGCTGCCGTTCCTCGGCTACCACGCCGGTGACTACTTCAAGCACTGGCTGAACCTCGGCAAGAACGCCGACGCGAACAAGCTGCCGAAGATCTTCTACGTCAACTGGTTCCGCCGCGGCGACGACGGCCGGTTCCTGTGGCCGGGCTTCGGCGAGAACTCGCGGATCCTGAAGTGGGTCATCGAGCGCGTCGAGGGCAAGGGCAACGCCGTCGAGACGCCCGTCGGCTTCGTGCCGCGGGCCGAGGACCTCGACACCGAGGGCCTGACCGAGCCGATCGAGGACATCCAGGCCGCCCTGGACGTCAAGCCCGAGGAGTGGCGCGAGGAGCTGCCGCTGATCGAGGAGTGGTTCGACAAGATCGGCGACAAGGTCCCGACGTCGCTGCGTGACGAGCTCGACGCGCTGGCCCAGCGCCTCGCGTAGTCACCCTGACCAGAAGGGGACGCCTCCCGGCCGCATCCGGGAGGCGTCCCCTTCTTTGTTTCTGGGTACCTTCGCGATCATGAGACCGTTGCGCTTCGGAGTGGCGTTGTACGTGCCCGGTTCGCGGGCCGAGTGGCTGGCGAAATGCCGCCGGGCCGAGGACCTCGGCTACGACGTCGTCGGCGTGGTCGACCACCTCGGCCGGGTCGCGCCGGTGCCCGCGCTGCTCCTCGCCGCCGAGGCCACCGAGCGGATCCGGCTGACCACCTACGTCCTCAACGCGAGCTTCCACAACCCGGCGGTACTGGCCCGCGACCTGGCGGCGCTCGACGAGTTCACCGGCGGCCGGGTGGAGATCGGGATCGGCGCCGGGTACGTCCGCGACGAGTTCGAAGCCGCCGGGATCGACTGGGGCACGCCCGGCGACCGGTTCCGGCGGCTCGTCGACGTGGTCGCCGAGGTCGAGCGCGCGTTCACCGATCGGCCGCGGCCGCCGCTGCTGCTCGGCGGCCGGGGCGACCGGATGCTGACCTTCGCCGCCGCGCACGCCGACACCATCGCCCTCACCGGCACCGCGCCCGGTGCGGCCGAGGGGCGGCTGGCCCTGGCCGGCGCCGACGCGCTGGCCGAGCGCGCCGACTTCGTCAAGCGGGTGCTCGACGGCCGGGACACCGAGCTGAACCTGATGGTCCACTTCGTCCGGATCACCGACGACCGGCGGGCGGCACTGGAGGAGGCCCACCAGCTCGTGCCGCACCTCGGCGTCGAGGAGCTCGGCGAGCTCGCCACGGTTGTCGCCGGCTCGGCCGGAGCGGCGGCCGAGCAGCTGCTGCGCACCCGCGAGACCCTCGGCGTCAGCTACTTCACGGTGCTCGAAGACGACCTGACCAGGCTCGCTCCGGTAATCGAGAAGCTGAGTACGTTGTCGGTATGACTGGGGATTTCCGTTTCGGTGTCAACATGGTGGTGCCGGACAGCCGCGCCGCCTGGGTCGAGAAGTGCCGCAAGGCCGAAGGCCTCGGCTACGACGTCCTGTCGGCGGCCGACCACCTGGGCATGGCGCCGCCGTTCCCGGCGCTCGTGCTGGCCGGCGAGGTCACCTCGCGCGTCAAGCTGAACACCTTCGTGCTCAACGCGCCCTTCTACAACCCGGTGCTGCTCGCCCGGGACGTCACGGGCACCGACCAGTTCACCGACGGGCGGCTGGAGCTCGGCCTCGGCGCCGGGTACGTCAAGGAGGAGTTCGAGGCCGCCGGGATGCCGTTCCCGTCCGCCCGCGAGCGCGTCGACCACCTCGAGCGGACGATCATCGAGCTCAAGCGGCTGTACGCCGACCCGGAGCACAAGCCCGCTCCGGTCCGCCCGGAAGGACCTCCCCTGCTGCTGGGCGGCCGCGGCGACCGGGTGCTGGGCCTGGCCGTCGAACACGCCGACATCATCGGCTTCACCGGGACCACCAAGACGCCCGACGGCTCGCCCCTGGCCGCGGCCGCGCCCGAGGAGGTCGACGAGCGCGTGGCGTTCGTGCGGGCGAAGCTCGGCGAGCGCGCGTCTTCGGTCGAGTTCAACCTGCTCTGCCAGTTCGTGAAGGTCACGAACGACCGCGCGGCCGGCCTGGCCGAGCTGGAGCAGCTGGTGGGCGGCCGCCTGAGCGCCGCGGAGCTCGGCGAGCTGCCGGTCGCCCTCGTCGGCACCGCCGCGCAGATCGCCGACCAGCTCCGGGGGCACCGCGAGCGGTTCGGGTTCAGCTACTTCACCATCCTCGAGCCGTTCCTCGACGAGTTCGCGCCGGTGCTCGAAGTCCTCCGATGATCGACGCGAAGGCGCTCGGCGTCCGGGCCGGCGAGCTGTGGCTGTTCGACGACCTGGACTTTTCCGTCGATCCCGGGGAGTGCGCCGCGATCGTCGGACCCAACGGAGTCGGCAAGTCGACACTGATGCGGTGCTTCTACGGCATGCAGAAGCCGCAGCGGGGCCGGGTGCTGGTGGACGGCAAGGTGCCGGACGAGCGGGACGTCGAGTTCCGGCGCAAGGTGTCGGTGCTCTTCGACGACTCCGACTTCTTCGCCGAGCTGACGCCGCTGCAGCACCTCGAGCTGCTGTCCGGCTCGTTCGGCGCCGACCTCGGCGACCACGAAGAGCTGCTGCGGGACGCGGGCCTGGGTGAACGCATGCGCGTGACGTCCGGGCACTTCTCCGCGGGCCAGCGCCGCCGCCTGCTCCTGCTCGGCGTCACCGCGCGCCCGCACCGGGTGCTGCTGCTGGACGAGCCGGAACGTGCGCTGGACACCGCGGGCAAGGAATGGCTGGTCGAGGTGATCGCCCGGTCGACGGCGGCCGGCGCGGCGGTCGTGGTGGCCACCCACCACCCGCCGCTGCTCGAAGCCGCGGACAGTGTGCTCGAACTGTGGTGACAACAGCTCCGCGCAGGATGCGGATCCCGGGCCGCAAGCGGTTCGGCGGGATCTTCAGCGGGGACACGGCCACCTTCGTCTTCCTGTTCGGCTTCGGGTTCCTGTTCACCGCGTTCTTCCACGTCGACGGCTGGCGGCCCGCGCTCTACGGCTCGTCCACTCCTGCCTTCCCGGCGGTGCTCGGGCTGCTGACGCTCTGCTGCGCGGTGGGCTGGCGCGGCCTGCTGCGCCGCGGCTTCGCGTGGGTCGAACCGGCGCAGCTGACCTGGCTCGACTTCGCCCCGGTCGACCGCGGCCGCGTCGTCACGCTGCGGCTGCTCGGCGCGTGGACCGGCGTGGTCGCGGTGACCGGCTACCTGGCCGCGCTGCTGCTCGCCGTCGGCGGCGCCGGGCTCGACCAGTGGCGGGCGGCCGTGGCCATCGTCGTCGCGACCGGCGTGGCGGCCTTCGCGTCGGCGCGGCGGACGTCGTTGCGCATCGACGCCCTCGGCCCGCTGGCGCTCGCGGTCCTCGGCCTGGGGATCGCCGCGCGCGGCCTCGGCCCGGTGACGATCCAGTTCGTCGCGGCCGGGGTGCTGGCCGCGGCGGTGCCGCTGGCCTTCGGCGGCGAACCGGTGTCGCGCGCGGGCCGGGCGGCGTTGCTGGCCGGGTGGGACGGCCGGGTGCTGCGCTCGGTCGCCGTCACGTTCCTCGACCCGATGATGCTGCTTCCGCCGTCCGCGCCGACCGGCGGGCTTTCCCTGCGCCGCCCGACACCGCTGCGGCTGGCCTGGGCGGGCACCCTCGGCCGGGCGCGGTACGCGGGTGCGGCGCTGCTGGTCGGCCTCGCGGTGGTCGTCGCGCACATCGCGGTGCCGACCGTGCCGGGCGCGGTCCTGATCGGCATCGGCGCGTATGTCGCGTTGACGCCGTTCGCCGGCGGGCTCGGCGAGCTGTGGCGCAATCCGGGCCGCCGTCGGTGGCTGGGTTCGGGCAACCGCGACCTCGTGCTGGCCCACGGCCTGGTGCTCGCCGGAGTGGGTCTCGTCTGGTGGACAGTGCTTTTCGCGGTCACCCTCGCGGGTGGGACGTCGTTCGCCGCGACGGCGTGGCTCGCCGTGCCGCTGTCGGTGCTGTCGATCCTGCGCACGGTCACCCGGACCGCCGTTGACTACGCGAATCCCGGGTTCGTCGACACCCCGATGGGCCCGATGCCCGCCAACCTCACCCGGCAGCTCTTCCGCGGTCTCGATCTCCAGCTGGTCGGCATCGTGCTGCTCGCCGCCTCCGTTTGACCTACGCTCGGTGCGACGAAGGGAGCAGCCAGTGGGCGGCGGGCACGCACCGGGCGTCGGGCGGAGGGCGACCAGCGAATTCCCGGCCGGCTGGACCGACGAGCAGATCATCTCCGTGGTCAAGGACGTCGCGAACGACCCCAGCGAGGCCCGGCGGCAGCAGCGCAACGGCCGTTGGCGCTGCGCCGGCGAGCGGTTCAACGTGCACCTGATCGTGCTGGTGGAGGACAACGGGCACGTGCACACCGCCTACCCGGTGGCCGGGCCGGGCGTGATCCGCAACCCGGACACCGCGCGCGATCCGGCGAACCCGACGGTCGCCGACCTCAAGGGCAACCGGATCAGCTTCTTCGCCGACAGCGTGCTGACCACGATCGGCAACCGGCTCTCCCCGGAGGACTACACGCACTACCGGACGCTGCTCTGGGCCGGTGAGTGGGAGGAGCTGGCCGACGTGCTGGCCGCGCACGCCTACCGGGTCGGCTTCGGCTTCTCCGCCGACGAGTTTTCGGACTTCGAGAAGCTGCTCAACAGCTACGACCTGCCGGTGCCCGGCTGCGCGTTCCTCAACGACCGCGAGCACATCCTCAAGCAGCTGCGCCCGGTCTAACTGGCCTGCGAAAGCGGGGGCGACGCGGCGGGCGTGACGGCCGCGCGCAGCTGTTCCAGCGGCAGGCCGACGGCATCGGCGATGGCCGCGACCGTGAAGAACGCCGGCGTCGGGATGCGGCCGGTTTCGATCTTGCGGAGCGTCTCGACCGAGATCCCCGCCTCGGCGGCGACGTCGACCATGCTGCGGCCGGCCCGCGCCGCCCGCAGCGCCTGGCCGAGGCGTTCGCCCCGTTCGCGCTCTTCGTCCGTCAGCGGTACTCGAACCATGGAGCCGATTCTAATACCGGTAGTTGTCCACGGCCTGTGGATAACTCTGTGCACAGGTGTGGAAAAGGCCCCACCGAACCGGAGTTCGGCGGGGCCCCACCACATCTGGTGCCCTCAGGCGCCCGCGGGCACCGGAAGTGGCATGCCGGGCAGGCTCTGGTCGTTCGGCACCACGCCGTCGACGAGGTAGGCCTCCACGACCTTGTCCACACCCGCGTTGCCGCCGGCGTAGATGCCGTGGTCACCCTCGCCGGTGATCGTCAGCATCCGCGAACCCGCGAACGCCTTGTGCGCGCGCCGCGCGCCCTCGATCGGCGTCGCCGGGTCGTGCTCCGACTCGACGATCAGCACCGGCGGGACACCCTTGCCGTCCAGCACCGGGAGCGGGGACGGCGGCTTCTTCCAGAACAGGCACGGCTGGATGAACCAGCCGGCACCCAGGAGCGGCAGCTGCTGGTCGATCAGCCTCTGCGAGTCCCGGATGGCGCTGTTGGGCGAGCCGGTCCACGGACCCTCGTTGCACGGGATGGTCCAGAAGCTGGCGTCGTAGGAGTCACCGTCGGTCGGGACCATCAGCGGCTGGGCACCGGAGGTCTCGGTGCTCTTGTCGGTGGCCTTGACCTTCTGCGCGGCCGCGGACTTGGCCTGGGCCGAGGCGGTGCCCTGGGTCAGCGTGCGGACGCTGACCAGGTAGTCGGCCAGGCCGGGGAAGGCGCGCTTCGAGTAGATCTGCGACGCGATGGCCGAGTCGAGGCCGTTGGCTGACACGGTCGAGCCGTCGGGCAGGGTGACCGCGCCCTGGGTCAGGGCGTAGCGGACCTGCTCGTAGGTCTGGCGGGCCGCCTCGCCGGTGGTGCCGAAGTGGTAGAGCTTGTCGTACTTCGCCACCCACGGGAGGAAGTCCTGCCGGAAGCGGCGCTCGAAGCCGAGCGGCTGCCAGTCGAACGACTTCTGCCAGGTCGTGGTGAACTCGGTGGCCGAGTCGAGCACGAACCGGCCGGTGCGCGTCGGGTAGGCCTGCGCGTAGTGCGCGCCCATCCAGGTGCCCGCCGAGTAGCCGACCCAGTTGATCTTGTCGCGACCGAGCAGCACGCGCAGCAGGTCGATGTCCTTGACCGTCTGGTCGGTGTTGATCAGCGGGCCCAGCTCGCCGGACTTCTGCTGGCAGGACAGCGCCGCGTACTTCGTCGCCTGCAGGATCAGGTTCAGGTTGCCGCGGTCGCGGTCACGCGGGTCCAGGTCCGAGCCGGTCCCGATCGCGCCGCCGCAGGTGATGTTGGTGCTCTTGCCGGTGCCGCGCGGGTCGAAGCCGACGATCTCCTGGTGCTCGCGCAGCTTGGTCTGGTTGCGCAGGCGGGCCGGGAAGTTGCGGCCGGGCGCGCCGGGGCCACCGGGGTTGGTGACGACGCTGGCGGTCGCGTCCGACTTCGCCTTCAGGCGGCTGACCGCGATGGTCAGGTCGATCTGGGCGTTCGCCTGGTACCAGTTGCGCGGGGTCTTGTAGGTCGCGCACTCCATGTCCTCGGCGCCCGCGGGCGGGGCCGTCGGCAGCTCGGAGGGGACAGCGCACTTGTGCCAGTCCAGCTTCTGGTTCGCGTACTGCGCCGGGATGTTCGTGGAGTTCAGCGGCTGTTTACCGGCCGCGACCTCCTGACCTGCGAACGCAGGAGTGAACCCGGCCAGCAGGGTGCCGGCAATGGCCGGGATCACCACCGCGTAGCGGAGTCGTGTCATACGGTTGCCCCTTTTGGGTTTTGCGCGTGCGGAGTCGGGCTATTGATATCGGGCTCACCGGAGTGGGGCAACCGACGTTGGTCGGCATCGGCGACCGGGGCGATCAAATCGATATCGGACAGACGTGACTCGCTGTCACGGAGGTCTTAAGGTCAGGCGGTCGGTTACGGGAGTGTTAGGTGAGGTCGATGTCGACTGTGAAGCACGACGGAAAGGTGCGCGGGCTTCAGTTCAGCCCGTGGAACCTGCTCCTGATCGTCCCGCTGCTGGTCCTGGTGACGCCATTGTTCAACATGGACGGACCGCGGTTGTTCGGGATGCCGTTCTTTTACTGGTTCCAGTTCCTGATGGTCGGCGTCGGGGTGCTGAGCACCTGGATCGTCTACATGATGACGCGGGACAAGCCGACCGCTGACGCGCCGGACAAGCTGAGCGTCGACGACCTGGACGAGGGGGACGCTCGATGAGCAACCTGCAGTGGCCCGAGCTGATCATCTTCACGCTCCTGTTCGCCCTGGTCACCGTGCTCGGCTTCATGGCCTCGCGCTGGCAGCGCGGCAGCACGCTGGACCACCTGGACGAATGGGGCCTCGGCGGTCGCAAGTTCGGCTCGTGGATCACCTGGTTCCTGCTCGGCGGTGACCTCTACACGGCGTACACGTTCGTCGCGGTGCCCGCGCTGGTCTTCAGCGCCGGCGCGCTCGGCCTGTACGCGCTGCCGTACACGATCGTCGTCTACCCGATCGTGCTGCTCCCGGCGTTGCGGATGTGGTCGGTCTCGCGGGTCCGCGGCTACGTGACCCCGGCCGACTTCGTGCGCGGCCGGTTCGGCTCGCCGATCCTGGCGCTGCTGGTGGCGATCACCGGCATCGTCGCGACCATGCCGTACATCGCGCTGCAGCTGGTCGGCCTCGAAGCCGTGCTGCGGACGATGGGCATCAACGGCTCCGGCTTCGTCGGGCACCTGCCGCTGCTGGTCGCCTTCGTCATCCTGGCCTTCTACACGTACCAGTCCGGCCTGCGGGCGCCCGCGCTGATCGCGTTCGTCAAGGACATCCTGATCTACGTCGTGATCCTGGTGGCGATCATCTACCTGCCCTCGAAGCTCGGCGGCTGGTCGCACATCTTCGACACCGCGAAGGCGAACTTGGGGCAGCCCAACCCGGCCACCAAGCAGCCGAAGGGCTCGATCCTGCTCACGGCCAACAACCAGCTGCAGTACGCGACCCTGGCCCTGGGTTCGGCGCTCGCGCTGTTCCTGTACCCGCACTCGCTGACCAGCGTGCTGGCCTCGCGCGGTCGCAGCGTGATCAAGCGGAACATGGTGGCGCTGCCGGCGTACTCGCTGGTGCTCGGCCTGCTGGCGCTGCTCGGCTACGTGGCGATCACCGCCGGCGTCAAGCCGCTGACGAACGCGGCGACCGGCAAGGCGGACACGAACACGATCGTCCCGGTGCTGTTCGACACCCAGTTCTCGTCCTGGTTCGCGGGCATCGCGTTCGCCGCGATCGGCATCGGCGCCCTGGTGCCGGCCGCGATCATGTCGATCGCCGCGGCCAACCTGTGGACGCGCAACATCTACAAGGAGTACATCCGGAAGGACGCCACTCCACAGCAGGAAGCGAAGCAGGCGAAGCTCGCTTCGCTGGTCGTCAAGCTCGGCGCGGTCGCCGCGATCATCCTGCTGGACCTGCAGTACGCCATCGACCTCCAGCTCATCGGCGGCGTGCTGATCCTGCAGACGCTGCCGGCGGTGGCGTTGGCGCTGTACACGCGCTGGTTCCACCGGTGGGGCCTGATCGCGGGCTGGGTCGTCGGCATCGGCTGGGGCCTGATCATGCTGTACGGGATTCCCGGGGCCAACGGCAAGCAGCACTTCGGTGGTTCGGCGCTGCCACTGGGCAAACTGTCGCTGTTCGGCTGGCACCCGTTCGCGGGCTCGGCGGTCCAGATCTACGTCGGTTTCGTGGCGCTGATCGGCAACCTGGTGGTCGCGGCGATCGTCACGGTGGTCGCCCGTCGGATGAAGGTGTTCAACGGCACCGACGACACGGAGCCCGAGGACTACCACACCGACGAGCACGACAAGAACCTGCGGCCTATCGGCGTCCACTAAGTCCACTGAGGACGATCGTTCGGGAAACCAGGTAGAGCACCACGCCGTTGAGCAGGTGCCAGAGGAAATGCGTGCCGACCGGGACGTAGTCGCATACGTCCCGGTCGAGCGTGCGCAGGCTCAGTGAGAGCGCGAAAACGGCGCCTGCCACGGCGAAGTGCGTCCAGTACGCGTCGCGCTGGAAAGCGAGCACCACGGCGAAGACGCCGAGACCGATCAGCGCGGAGAGGTAAAGGCCTCCGCCCAGCAACGCGGTGGCCGCGGTCAGCACGAGGAACGCCGGCGCGGCAACCCACGCCCACCGCCGGCTCCAGTACTCCCGGACGAACACCACGGCGGACACCAGCACGAAGACGAGGATGGCGCCCGAGTCCGCAACGGCCGCCCACCGCGTCGCGACCAGGTGGAAGACGGTGCTCGCGACGAAAACGAGCCCGATCAGCCCGGCGAGCACCCGACCGGTCCGGTTCCCCGCGGCCAGCCGCCACACGAGCACGGCGGCAATGAGAAAGGCGAGGTTGCTGAGGCTGTTGAGCGGCTCACCCCAGAGCCCGGGCGCAACGCGTTCGCAGTACCCGTCGACGTAGTCCGTCACGCACCCACCCAACCACGGCTCGTCCGCTAGAACTCCAGGCGCCAGGTCTCGTCGGTGAGCGCGCGCCCCCAGTCGTCGAAGTCCTTCTCGGCGACGAGCTCGAACCCGGCCGCGCGGTAGATCGAGCGGGCGGCGTCGAGGATGGAGACCGTCGACAGCTCCATCGCCCGGTAGCCGTGGGCCCTCGCGAAGGAAACGCACTCGGTGACCAGCCGCTTGCCGACGCCGTGGCCCCGTGCCGACGGCTCGAGCAGCAGCAGCCGGAGCTTCGCGGTGTCCGCGTCCGGCCCGCGGCCGCAGCCGATGCTGCCCACCCGCTCGCCGTCGAGCTCGGCGATCCAGAACGCCTGCCGCGGATTGTCGCTGTTGTCGAGGAACTCCGCGGCGAGCCGGGCGACGAGCGCCTCGAACCGGGCGTCGAAGCCGTACTCGCGGGCGTACAACGCACCGTGGCGTTCCACCACCCAACCGAGGTCACCCGGTCGTGGCGGGCGGAGGACGAGGGCCGGGTCGCGGCGGCGGTCGCCGACCAGGTCGCCGATCGTGCGCATCGCGGCCAGCAGGCGCTGCTGGTCTTCGTCGGCGAACCGGCGCAGCAGGCCGCCGATCTGCTCGGTGGAGCGGCGGTTCAACACGGCGAAGGCGTCCCGGCCCGCGTCGGTCGGGCGGACGAGCTGGCGGCGGGCGTCCTCCTCGGACCGTTCGCGCACGACCAGCCCGCGCGACTCGAGGCGCGCGAGCAGCCTGCTGGCGTAGCCGGCGTCGAGGTCGAGGCGTTTCCGCAGCTCCGTGACCGGCATCGGGTCCTGGTGGGCGAGCTCGAAGAGCACGCGGGCTTCCGGCAGCGAGTACTCGGCGTCCGCCGGCCCTTCGTCGAGCACACCGATGACCCCGGTGTAGAGCCGGTTGAAGGCGCGGACCGCGGCGACCCGGTCGGCGAGCGAAGCGGGGTTCATTGACCACCTCAACAAGTTCGTTGACGAAGTCAAATATTACTGCGGACCGCGCCGCCGGCAAGGGGTTTTCCGGGGAAATGGGAAACCCCGCGATGCTGCCAGGTCGGGGGTCCGCCAGCATCACGGGGTCGTACTGGGTATCGACGCCCCTCCGGGCGGCGTTACACCGTGAGCACGATGTGGCCTAGGTCACTCGAATGGGCGACCGCCACGGGGTGAGAGATCAGCGCATGTAGCCCGAGCGAGCCTGCGCGATCGCGATGAGTTCCTGACGGACCGTCGCGGTGGCGGCGGTGTCGATCGCCCGGTTCAGCGCCCGGCGAGTGCGAGCCTCGGCGCGACGAGCCCGGAGCTTGGCGGCGATGTTGTTCATCGGTTTCTGCATCCCCTTCGAGGGTCTTGGTGGCTTGTAGGTCTAGTATGCGCCTTTTTTCACAAGGACGCCAATGAATATCCGGTGATGTGGCGCACTCGCCGATGAATCATCGGCAAACCTGGGTATGCGCCGGAGAGATTTGGGGTGGCGGCGGTCACGACGGAGCAACCCACTACGGCTTTCTAGCCTTGTCTAGGAAAAATCAAAGATACTGTTAGCCGCGCTCATAGACCGCGAGACAGCGGTAAAAGCCCAGGTCAGTCGCGTCCGAGGAGGTAGTGGCCGAAGTGCGGCACGGTGAAGGCGATCTGTCCCCGCTCGGCGGAGTAGACGAGGCCCTTCTTCATCAGGCTGTCGCGCGCCGGCGACAGCGACGAAGGCTTCCGCCCGAGGAACACGGCGACGTCGGCGGTGCCGGCGGGTTCGTCGCGGCCCTGGGTCAGTGAGGCCATCGCCTGCAGGTACTCCCGCTCGGCGGGCGTCGCGCGCTCGTAGCGCGAACCGAAGAAGCCGACTGCCAGTTCGGACTCCGCCTCGGGCGCCGCGACCTGCACGTCCTTGACCGTGATCGGGTCGGACGGCGCCGCGTCCCAGGCCGCCTTGCCGTAGGCCTGGATGAAGTAGGGGTAGCCGCCGGACGCGTCGAAGAGCGCGTCGAGGGCTTCCGGCTCGATGCCGGCGTCCTCCCGCTCGATCGGCGCCATCACGGCGAAGTCGGCGTCCTCGCGGCTGAGCCGGTCGATGCGCGCGTACCGGAAGAGCCGCTCGGAGTAGGACTTCGACGCCGAGAGCACCGCGGGCACGTGCGGCAGCCCGGCTCCGACGACGACGAGCGGCGCACCGGACTGGGACAGCTCGTGGCAGGCCGCGCACAACGCCGAGACGTCGTCCGGCTGCAGGTCCTGGATCTCGTCGATGAGCAGCGCGACGCCGGTGCCGACGTCCGCGGCCAGCTCGGCGACGTCGGTGAACAGCTCGACGAGGTCGATCTCGATGTCCCCGGAGTCGGCCCGCCCCTGCGCGGCGGGCACGTCGATGCCCGGCTGCCACCGGTCGCGCAGCTTGGCGTCGGGCTTGTTGGCCCGCAGCGCAAACGCTTTCAGGACCCCGAGCACCTCTTCGACCCGGTCCGGCGCGCGATGCCGCACGGCCAGGTCCCGGATCGCCCGGTGCAGCGCGGCCGACAGCGGCCGCCGCAGCTCGGCGTCCGGCCGGGCCTCGATCTTCCCGGCCCCCCACTTGTGCCGCACGGCCATCGCCCGCAGCTCCCCGAGCAGGACGGTCTTCCCGACCCCGCGCAGCCCGGTCAGCACGAGACTGCGTTCGGGTCTCCCCCGCGCAACCCGCTCCAGCACCACTTCGAACGCCTTGAGCTCACGCTCACGCCCGGCCAGCTCCGGCGGCCGCTGCCCGGCGCCCGGTGCGAAGGGGTTGCGGATGGGGTCCACTCTGCCAAGCTATCGGCGTTTCTAGCGTGAGCCCGATATTCCGCCATAGACGGCTAGCGCGTGTCGCCGAGGTTCGACCGGATGGCCGAACCAGCCGGTTCCCTACACTTCGGAGGTGAACTGGATCACTCCGATAGTGGCGCTCGTGGGGACATTCCTGGGTGCCGTCATCACGTGGTGGACCGAACGGCGGCGGTGGCGCCGGGAACAGGACGCCAAGCGCATCGAGCTTCGCCGCGTGGTGTACGGCGAGTACCTCGCCGCACTGCACGCTGCCAGCGAAGGGATTCGGGACGTTTCGGAGGCCGTCGAGCCCGACCCCGCCAAGGCCCGTGCGGCGTTCCGCGCGGGCAACATCTACGCCGCGCGGGAACAAGTCGGGCTGCTGGCGCCGGCAGAGGTCGTCAAAGTCGCGAAGCTGGCGTTCAGGCAGCTCCGAGAACTGCGCGACCTCGCCGCTGCTGATGCGCCGCGGAAAGCCCGGCACTACGACTCGGTGCTCGTGGAGTACGGCGTCACCTTGGACCGGCTGCGTGAGTGCATGCGTGAAGACCTCGGCATCCGACCGGCCGGGCGGAAGCTCCAAGCGAGTACATAGAGACGAACAGGTCTGCAGCCCTGCTCGTCTCTACCCCCAGTGCGCTCTTACGACGCGTCACTGGTCGTTCAGGTTCCGTTCCGCGTAGATCTTCATCGCGTCCCGGACGAATTCCGCCGTCGCGCCTTCGAGCCCGTACCGCGGATCGTCCACATACAACTGCCCGAGGCCCGCGAAGTACCCCGCGGACACCGACGAGACCGCCGGGCGCAACCACTCGTGCAGCCGCCGCGTGATCGCCTGGACGTCGTCGCTGTCACAAGCAAGGCCCGAAGCGCGCGCCGTGCCGAACGCCGCCGCGATGTCGAGCTGCTCCTGCTGGTGCGCCTTCTTCTCGTCCGCCGAGAGCGAGCGCCACCACCGGTCTCCGCGCTGGTACGCGTCGGCGCCCCAGCGCTCGGTGACCTCCTTCTCGTACTTCGTGTGGTCGAAGCCGTCGAAGACTTCTTCTGCCATCAGTCGTTCACCTCCCTTCAGTTTGCGGAGGGTCGTGCGGACCGACTCGATCTGCCGTCCGATCCGCCGCTGCTCCTCTTTGAGCAGTTCCAGGTGGGTTTCGAGGGCCGCGGCGCTGTCGCGCTGGCCGTCGAGCACCTCGGCGATGGCCGGCAGCCCGAGGCCGAGCTCGCGTAGCAGCAGGATCCGCTGCAGCCGGACGAGCGCCTGCTCGTCGTAGTAGCGGTAGCCGTTGCCGCCGATCCGGCTGGGCTCGAGCAGGCCGACCGCGCCGTAGTGGCGCAGCGTCCGGCTCGTGGTCCCCGCCGAGCGGGCGATGTCCTGGATCGACCACTCCATGCCGACGACGATAGAAGTTGACGCGGCGTCAAGGTCAACCGCTAAGCCCTTATAACCCTATATAGGAACAGCACTATAAAAAGCCAGAAAGCCCGATGAGGATTCGAGCACGGGCCGAGCGGGCATCCACGGAGTAGGTTCGACCAGGCAGCGGCCCGTACGAGGAAGGCTATGACCGTGATACTCCGTCGAGTGGCACGTCCCCTGCTCGCCACGATCTTCGTGACGGGCGGGATCAATGCGCTGAGGCAGGCCGAGGGGCACGCCAAGGCGGCGGAACCGTTCCTCAACAGCACGCTCGAGAAGTTCGGCGACAAACTCCCGGAGCAGATCCCGCGGGACCCGGTGACGCTCGTCCGGATCGACGCCGCGGTGAAGATCGGCGCCGGTCTCGCGCTCGCGTCCGGCAAGGCGCCGCGGCTTGCGGCGGGGCTGCTGCTCGGCAGCCTGGTGCCCACGACGCTGTCGACGCACAGCTTCTGGACCATCAAGGACCCGGGCGAGCGCCAGCAGCAGCAGGTCCAGTTCTTCAAGAACGCGAGCCTGGCCGGTGGCCTGCTGCTCGCGGTCGCCGACACGCACGGGAAGCCGTCGGCGGCTTGGCGCGCGAAGCACGCCGCGAAGGACGTCGGAGCTGCGGCGGGGAAGCTGAGCCGCAAGGCCGAGAAGCGCGCGAACAAGCTCGCGAAGCGGGCCCAGAAGGCCCTCCCCAACTGACCCTATGCGTAAGTGCCACCCTCGGGTGGCACTTACGCATAGGAGCTACTTCTCCAGGATCGCGGTGACGCCCTGGCCGCCGGCCGCGCAGATCGAGATCAGGCCGCGGCCGGATCCCTTCTCGTGCAGCAGCTTCGCCAGCGTGGCCACGATCCGGCCGCCGGTCGCGGCGAACGGGTGCCCGGCCGCCAGCGACGAACCGTTGACGTTCAGCTTCGCCCGGTCGATCGCGCCGAGCGGCTCGTCCAGGTCCAGCTTCTCCTTGGCGAACGCCGGGTCCTCCCACGCCTTGAGCGTGGCCAGCACCTGCGACGCGAACGCCTCGTGGATCTCGTAGAAGTCGAAGTCCTGCAGCGAAAGCCCGGCGCGCGCGAGCATTCGCGGCACGGCGTACGCGGGCGCCATCAGCAGGCCCTCGTCCCCGTGCACGTAGTCGACAGCCGCGGTCTGCGAGAACGTCAGGTAGGCCAGCACCGGCAGCTTGTGCGCCTTCGCCCACTCGTCGGTGGCGAGCAGGACCGTCGACGCGCCGTCGGTCAGCGGCGTTGAGTTGCCCGCCGTCATCGTGCCGTCCGGGCCGCCGAAGGCCGGCTTGAGCTTGGCGAGCTTCTCCGCGGTCGAGTCCGGCCGCAGGTTCTGGTCGCGCGCGAGCTTGAGGAACGGCGTCACGAGGTCGTCGAAGAACCCGCGGTCGTAGGCGGCGGCGAGTTTCTGGTGGCTGCTCGCGGCCAGCTCGTCCTGCGCCTCGCGGGTGATCTCCCAGACCTTGGCCGTCAGCGCGGCGTGCTCACCCATCGACAGGCCGGTGCGCGGCTCCTCGTTGCGCGGGATGGCCGGGACGATGTGCCCGGGCCGGATCTTCGCGACGAGCTTGAGGCGGTCGCCGAGCGTCTTCGCGGCGTTGAGCTGGATGAGGATCTGGCGCAGGTCCTCGTTGACGGCGAGCGGCGCGTCGCTGGTGGTGTCGACGCCACCGGCGATGGCCGAGTCGATCTGGCCGAGCGCGATCTTGTTGGCGACGTTGACGATCGCCTGCAGGCCGGTGCCGCACGCCATCTGGACGTCGGACGCGGGTGTCGCGGGCGAAAGCTTGCTGCCCAGGACGCTCTCGCGGGCCAGGTTAAAGTCCTTCGAGTGCTTGAGCACGGCGCCGGCGGCGACCTCGCCGATCACTTCGCCCTGCAGCGAGAAGCGGCTGACCAGACCGTCGAGGGCGGCGGTGAACATGTCCTGGTTCGACGCCTTCGCGTACGGGCCGTTGGACCGCGCGAAGGGGATCCGGTTGCCCCCGATGATCGCGACCTTGCGTACAGCTGGCGTCTTCTTCGGTGGCATGACTTCACCTCTCTGGTCGTGTCCCTCACACTGTAACCTACTAGCGAGTAGGTTAGACTGCGACGTGACGCAGACTGCACGGGAGGCAACTGATGGCTGACAGGTACCAGCAGTTCACGAAAACCCCGCTGGGGAAGTTCGTGGTGCCGAAGCTCGGCCTGCCGAACCCCGCGACACTGCGCCGCTACCAGCCCGGGCAACCTGCCCTCGAGGGTCCCGCACTGCTGGGCGCCGCGCCGGGCGGACGACTGGAGAAGACCCTTCGCGACCAGCTGGCCGACGCGGGCATCGAGGTCATCGCCACGGCCGCCGACCGGCACGCGGCGCTGGTCTTCGACGCCACCGGCGTCACCGATCCCACGCGTCTGCGCGAGGTCTACGACTTCTTCCACCCGGTGATCCGCAGCGTCGGGCCGTCCGGCCGGGTCGTCGTGCTGGGCACCCCGCCGGAGCAGGTCGAGGGCCGCGAGCGGATCGCCCAGCGCGCGCTCGAAGGTTTCATCCGTTCGGTGGGCAAGGAGCTGAAGCGCGGCGCTACCGCTCAACTCGTGTACGTCGCCGAAGGTGCCGAAGAGGCCACGGACTCGACGCTGCGCTTCCTGCTCTCGGCGAAGTCGGCGTTCGTCGACGCGCAAGTGATCCGGATCGGCGCCGAGGGCAAGACGGCCACTCCGCCGGCCAGCTGGGAAAAGCCCCTGGACGGCAAGGTCGCGCTGGTCACCGGCGCGTCCCGCGGCATCGGCGCGGCGATCGCCGAGGTGCTGGCCCGCGACGGCGCGCACGTCGTCGCGCTCGACATCCCCGCCCAGGGCGGCGACCTGTCGAAGGTGGCGAACAAGGTCGGCGGCTCGTCGCTGCAGCTCGACATCACTTCGCCGAGCGCGCCCGCGAAGCTCGCTGAGTACCTGAAGGAGCGGCACGACGGCGTCGACATCGTGGTGCACAACGCGGGCATCACGCGTGACAAGACGCTGGGCAACATGAGCGAAAGCGCGTGGGACTCGGTGATCGCCGTCAACCTCGCTTCGCAGCTCGCGGTGAACGACAAGCTGCTCGCGGATCGGGTGCTGAACGAGAACGGCCGCATCATCGGCGTCTCGTCGATCGCGGGTATCGCCGGCAATGTCGGCCAGACGAACTACGCGACGTCGAAGGCGGGCGTGATCGGCATGGTGAACGTCGGCGCGCCGCAGCTCGCGGCCTACGGCGGCACGATCAACGCCGTCGCGCCCGGGTTCATCGAGACCAAGATGACGGCCGCGGTGCCGCTGTTCATCCGCGAGGCCGGGCGGCGGCTGTCCAGCCTCGGCCAGGGCGGCCTGCCGGTGGACGTCGCCGAGACGATCGCCTGGTACGCGAACCCGGCGTCGGCCGCGGTGAACGGCAACGTGGTCCGCGTCTGCGGCCAGGCCCTGCTGGGGGCGTGACGTGGCGATCCGCGAACTCGACAGCACGCCGAACCTGGCGACGCTGTACCCGAAGGCGCTGCTCGGCTTTCGCAAATCGGGCTCATCGCTGCCCGACACCGAGCTGGTGCGCACGGGTGTCGTCGTCGACCCGGCGCACCTCGCCGCGTACAACACGGTGTGCGGCTTCCGGCTGAGCGACGAGCTGCCGGCGACGTACCCGCACATGCTGGCGTTCCCGCTGCAGATGGCGCTGATGACCGAGCCGGGGTTCCCGTTCCCGCTGCTCGGCATGGTGCACGTGGCCAACCGGATCACCCAGCACCGCGCGCTGCGCGTGAGCGAGCCGCTCACCGTGCGCGTGCGGGCGGAGAACCTGCGCCCGCACGAGAAGGGCCGTCAGTTCGACGTCGTCAGCGAGGCTTGGGTCGGTGATTACCTCGTCTGGTCCGACGTCAGCACGTACCTGCGTCGCGGCTCTTCGTCGGGCCCTGCCGGCCGCCGGGACCAGCTGGCCCCGCCGACCCCGGACGCGCTCTGGCGCGTCCCGGCCGACATCGGGCGGCGCTACGCGGAGGTCTCGGGCGACCGCAACCCGATCCACCTGCACCCGCTGACGGCCCGCCTGTTCGGCTTCCCCCGCGCGATCGCCCACGGCATGTGGACGAAGGCCCACGCGCTGGCGGCGTTCGAAGGCCGGCTGCCGGAGGCGTTCACGGTGGACGTCCGCTTCAAGCAGCCGGTGCTGCTGCCGGCCAAGGCGGGCTTCACGTCGTGGTCGGTGGACGACGGCTGGGCGTTCGAGCTGTGGAGCAAGTCGAAGCCGCACCTGGAGGGCACGATCAGCTCACTCTGACGGCTTCCAGACCGCGCCTTCGATGAGGTCGTTGAAGCCGAGCCAGACGAGGTTCATCAGCCACGAGGCGAGCACGCCGTCGGAGATGTCGGGGTGGTCGAGGGCCCAGTCGGCCAGCGACTCGGCCCCTCCGACCAGGGACGCGGCCAGGCCTTCGCCGGAGAACTCGGCCTGCTCGCCGACGCCCTTGCGGGTGCCGGCGGACACCACGAGCGCGGCGACGAGCTGGATCGCGCGCGCCCGCATGTCGGTGATCTCCGCGGCGAAGGCCCCGCCGACGGTGAGGGCCTGGCGGTGCAGGACCGTCCACGACTCGCGGTACTCGGCGACGAAGCGGTAGAAGGACCGCAGGCCGTGCCAGAGCTGCATGTCCGGGGGCAGGTCGGGCTGCACGCCGGCCTGGATGGCCTCGAGCAGGCGCGTCGCCTCGCGGCGGATGCACGCGCCGAAGAGGTCCTCTTTGGAGCCGAGGTAGGTGTAGATCATCGGCTTCGAGACACCGGCGACGTCGGAGATCTCGTCCATCGACGCGGCGTGGTAGCCGTGCCGCGAGAAGACCTGGACGGCCGCGTCCAGGATCTGCCGCTCGCGCACCGCACGCGGCAGCCGCCTGGCCCGTTCGGGCGGACGCTGATCTTCCTCTGACACGCTGGACCTCCTTGTTGCTGCCCGGAGACGGTACCGGGCGTTGCCACGCGCGGGTGATTTCGGCACGCTTGCCCGCCTACCTACTGGCAAGTAGTATTACCCTTCAGTAACTGGGAGAGGGGTGACCATGGCCGAAAACGCCGGGATGACCAGCGCCGATCGGATCGCGGAGCTCCGCGGGGCAGCGCTCCTCGACGCACTGGAGCGGCTCGACCCGCTGGGCCCGGAGGCCCACACCCTCGACGTCAACGCGCTCACGGAGGCCCTCGACCCGGGCGAGCTCCGCAAGGACGACTTCCGCCGCTTCCTGAAGGCCCTGCTCACGCTGGCTTCGCGCGCCCCGGCGTTCGACTTGAGCAAGGTCGAGCCGGCCCGCTTCGCGTCGCTAGTGGCCTCGGCGTCCCGCGCGCAGCTGGAGAGCGTCGTCGCGGACAGGTCTTTGAGAGAGCGCGTACTGGACGAGATCTTCGCCCGCATGGGCGCGCACATCAGGCCGGATCGCGCCCGCGACCTGCAGGCGGTGGTCCACTGGCGCCTGTCGGGAGGAGCCGGAGAGGGCGGCTTCGACCGCTACGAGACAGCGATCTCGCACGGCTCGTGCACAGTGAGCCGCGAGATGCACTCACCTGCTCGAGTCACGATCACGATCGCCCCGGCCGACTTCTTCAGGTTGATAACCCACCAGGCAACCCCGGCGGTGTTGTTCGTCACGGGAAGAATCAAAGTCAAAGGCGACCTGGCCTTCGCGGCCGGCTTGATCGGTTTCTTCGACCTACCGAAGCCCGTATAGTCCGCTCGTGCCCCGAAACGCGAAATGGCGTCTCCACCGCCCCCACCGTGCCCGCGGCGGCCACGTGGTGAACGCGTTCGCGGACAAGCTGGTCATCGCTCGGTTGACGTCCGAGCAGTTCATTCAGGTCCTGGAAACCCTGCACATGCTGGGAGAGGCGGGAGCAGGCATCGAGCTGAGCTCCCTGTCGACAGACGTCCTGGTGGACGTGGTCCGCCGCGCATCCCGCGACCAGCTGAAGGCGATCGCTTCTCATTCAGAGCTGCGTGCAGTATTCCTGGACGAGATATTCCGGCGCATGTCCGAGCATTTCTCGCCGACCCGCGCCCGTCACGTGGATTTCGTGGTTTCTTGGCGCTTTTCAGAAGGTTCAGGCGAGGACGGCTACGACCGCTTCCAGACGGTGATCGAGGACGGGGTGTGCGTCTCGTCGACGGACCTGTCCCGAACGCCGGACACGACGATCACCCTGTCCGTGGACGACTTCATCCGGATGGCCACGGGCAACGCAGCGGTGGCAGCGATGTTCGTAACGGGCCGGGTGAAGGTCAAGGGCGAGTACGCCCCGGCGGTCCGGTTCTCGAGCTACTTCGACATCCCTAAGCCATCCGTGGACTAGCTGTCGCAGCTCACCGAACTTTTCGCTACCCTCACGTCCGGGCTGTAGGCGAATGCTTACGGAGGGGTGAATGGCTCAGTTGACGGTCGATTTTTCCGTTTTGCGAACATTGGTGAACGATATCGGTGCCCACATCGACCGAACGGACCAAAATCTCGATGACCTGGGGAAGGTCGTCGCCGATCTGGCGACTTCCTGGGAGGGCGGGGGGCACGACGCGTTTCACGAGGCAATCACCGAGTGGTTCGCGGCCGCCCGTGATTTGCGGGATCAGCTGCACTGGATTCGCGCTGTCGTAGTGAACGCACACGACAACCATGCCGCCGCAGTTGACGCGAATGTCCGGATTTGGCGGGTCTGAGCCATGGTGGTGCTCGAACGCGGGCCGGACGGCGGCCCGAGCAATCCGGTGCGAGTCGAGTTGTCGGACTTCCACGTCGTGGCGGCGCAATTCGTCGACGCGCAGGACAGCCTCGATCGCATCCGGCGGGACTTGGTCGACCGCCTCGACCAGGCGGCCGGCGCGGCCGGCGCGAGCGACGGCGCCCAAAAGTACCAGGACGGCTGGGCAGCCGCCCTGGACTGCATCCTGAACGACGGCTTCCGCACGGCTTTCGACCTGCTCGGCGCGATCGGCAAGGGCATCGACGCCTCCGCCCTCAACCATGCGAACGCCGACCGGAACAGCGTGCCCGGCGAGTCCGGTGGGGCTCATCCCTGGCCGCCCGTCGTGCCCCACGCTTGGCCCGGCAACACGGACTTCGTGACTTTGACCGGTGATTCACCGTGGTGGATGCCCGACTTCCTGGAGAAGTACATACCCACTGCGGACACCGGCCGCATCGATGGGGCCGCGCAGGCGTGCCGCGATGCGGCCGGTGCCGTTCGCGGGCTCGTCAGCGACCTGCACGCACGGTTGCAAGGGCTGGTCGGCAACAACACTTCGGACGACTTGGCCGAGCTGGAGCAGTTCTGGCTGCGCGCCGCCGGTGAGCGTTCGGTCCTCTTCGGGTTGCCCCAGGTGCTGGACGACGTCGCGAACAGCCTCGTCGACTTCCGGATCTGGAACAACGACACCCAGGACAAGATCAAGGACAAGATCAAGTCGATCATCGACGACCTGAGCATCGTGGGCCTGGTCCTCGTGATCGGCAGCGTCCTCACCGACGGCGGGCTGGACGTGCTCATCGTGGGCGTGATCGAAGCGCTCGACTTCTTCGGTGTCGAGGCCGGAGCCACCCTGGCCATTCCCATCGCCGAGGTCGCCGCCACCGCGGAGGCCATGCTCATCACCGCGGGTGGGGCGGTCGCGATCACCCAGGGTGTGATCCCGGCGATGCAGGTCGCCATGAGCGGCACGCCGAGCCCGGAGGTCGAAGGAGTCGACGCCGGGAAGATCAGCGACGAGATCAGCGGCCACACCGAACCGTCCCGCGTTCCGGATCCCGAGGCGGCTCCCGGTGGTCATCCGACCAACATCCCGAAAGGAGCTGACCCGGAGACCGCGCGCTCGCTTCAGCGTGAGAACGAATCAGCCACCACCCTCGCTCGGGCGGGCTACGATGTCGAGCAGAACCCGTCGACGCTGCCGAACGGCAGGAACCCCGACTACCGCATCGACGGCAAGGTGTTCGACAACTACGCGCCGTCGACCGGCCGTGCCCGCAACATCGCGGACGAAATGGCAAAGAAGGTCGCGAAGGAGCAAACGGACCGGATCGTCCTCAACTTGGCCGACAGTCCGGTCGACCTCAACGCGATGCGCGCGCAACTCCACGATTGGCCGATCAGCGGGCTCAAGGAAGCCATCGCGATCGACAAGCAAGGCAATATACTTCACCTTTACCCCTGATACAGCACGCGAGGACTAGCTCGAATGGCCATCTCTTACGATCTCGAAATAGCGACATCGTCGTCGCCGAAGCAGGTCGCGCGCGCACTGCTCGACTTCGCGCGCCCGTCGGAGCTGTTCGAGGGATCGGTCACGCCTGAGCAGGTGTCCCGTGACGGCGCGGTAACCCCACTCCGCATGTGGGTTCGAGTCTACGAACGCAGCCCGGCGCCTTGGTCACCAGTGGTCACGGACTTCGGAATCACCCCGACGGTGGCCATCGGATTCAGTATCTACAAACACGAGCGGATCCCGGAACAACAGGACGACCTGGTCCGACTGGCCGCGGGGGTGTTGAACAGAGTCGCCGGCGACGCGGTGCTTTCCGGAATGGACACGATCTGGCTCATGCGCCGCGACGGTGAGTTGATCCTGAACGAGCGGGACGACATCTGGCCCGAGCACCGCCTCGCCACCCTGCGCCGGCCCTACCGACGGAAGGCCCTCGCCTTCTCCGAGGAGGAGTAGCAAGTAGTCGAGCTCTTGTGTCGGGCGTCGGGTCACCCGCGGGTGTGCTCAAGGGCGTGCCGAGGTCGACGTTCCGTGTGAAACGCCTGCAGAGAGTCATGAGCTGCGCGACGCACTTCGGCGTTGAGCTCCTCGTCGTGGAGTGTCTCGAAAGACATGAAGGCACCGAGTCGCAACAAGCGCTTCAAGAAATCCTTGAGCAGCTCGGTCTCGTTCAGTCCGCCGGTGTCGATTTCATGCCAAACGTGCAGGATCGAACGAACCAGTTGAGGACTGCCGCCCAGCGCACGTCGACGTGCGTAGATCTGGTCGAAGGCGCCTTCGCCGAGGATGTTCAGTGCGGCGTACGGATCGGGGCCGTCGGTGTCGTGGACCAGGTGGGCTCGCCACCAGAGGCGACCGAACACATGCCGGGTCAGATCCTTGGCGAGGAAGCGCTCGTCGGTCCGCTTTTCGAATCGCCAGAACGAGATGTCCGGCAGCACGACGAGGGCGAGGAACACCCAGATGTCACGAGCGGCTGCTTCGGCGGGAGCCAGCCCCGTCGTGCGGTGGAGCAGTTCGGCGACCGTCCGATCGAATTCGTTCTTGGTCGCGGGTGTCGATCGGTTCGGGAAGCCGGCCTCGCGAGCCACGGCGACGATCGTCTGCCGCAGCCGGTCGAGGTCCTTCTCCCGAACGCGATCACCACCCGTGGCGGCGTAAACGGCAGAGTCGTGGCGCAACGCTGCGCGCAGTTCGAGCTCCTCGATGGTCAGCGACTTGTACTCCTCGTACAGCTTGTGGGCTTGTCGAGGCAGCAGACGCGGGAACAAGAGGCTCATCAGGACTCCTCGAAGATCCGAACAGCGTGCTGGAGGTCGGTCGCGAACGAGGTGGGTGATTGCGCCTGCTGCCTGCGGAGGTGGGCCAGGCTCTGGCCTGGAAAGAAGCGACCGACGAGCGCTTGGAGCGTGCTGCCGATGGTCTCTTCGCCGTAGTCGACTTCGAGGGTGAAGTCCGGGTCGTTCAGCGCGTGCTCCACCAAGGTGCGAGCGACGTCCGCGTGCACGCTGGACAACACCACGCGGTCGACTGGGCGCGGCTTGCCTGCGTTGCGCATGGCGTCGACCAGTATTCGTTTGCGTTCGTTGATCAACAAAAGCAACGCACCCATGGTGGCCGTTTCGAGGTCGCCACCGATCTCCACGTGCCAGCCGGCATCCTCGGGGTATTGGGTCTTGGCGAAGTCGACGACGGCGATGGGGAACAGCGGCGCGTCGCCCTGAAGACGGGTTTCGTACTTGCCCGTCCACAGGATCGACCCGGCTCGGCGGGGCGAGGCCAAGTCGCCGTCTTCGGAGAACTCGGCGAGTACCAAGGTGGTTTCCAAGCCCAGGACGCCACCGAGTTGGTCACCGGACAACACCGCGGTCAGGTCCACGTTCGCGATGCCCGACTTCGGCAGGGCAACGCGGTCCCCCGCGGCTTTCAGCCCCGAACCGGACGCGGTCCAGATCATGGCCAGTGTCAACTTCGCGGTCGGGGAAAGCCCGGTGGCCCGCCGAACGAGATCGACGTCGATGGTCACCGTCTGTCGCAAGGACAAATCCATCCGGTAGTCCCAGTCGCTCAGGGCATCCGGCAGCTCAGTGGGGACGTCATCGATGAGCCACTGCCACGGCCCGGCCACCACTGACCCCGCCGGGGCCGTGCGATAGGGCGGTGCTTGCATGCTCATCGCGGTGTCTCCTCGCGCTGGGCGTGCACCGCGATCTCGGTCGTCGTGTCGGGTGCCGGGCGGACGAGAACGCGCCAGACGTCTTCGCCACCTTCGAGAGTCTGTGTCGGATCAGTGTGGAGCGCGCCGTCGGGACTCTCCCACCCGAAGAAAAGCGGTTCGTGGGCGCCTCGCGGCGGGTCGGTTTCCCTGCTGCTGGTTCCGGCCAACGCGACGCCGAGGTCGGCGGTGCAGCGGTGCATACCGAGAGCGGAGACGCGGAACGCCTGGATCAGCAGGACTTGGCCCGCGCGGATCTCATAGTACGGCGCCTCCGGGTACTCCACCCGCGGCCGGCGTCCGCCCGGTCGATCGGCCGCCGGGCCGGTCCCGTCCTGCGGTGAGGAGGTTGCGCCTTCGCCGGCGTCGTAGAGGTCCCCGGACACATGGACAGTCCCGGCGGCCGGTGTCGGCTTCACCGGTTTGAACGCTGGTCGGTAGTCGGACGCCCCGCCGAGACCCGAGGCACCCGCCACGAGATCGGAGAACGACCGGCTGGCGGCGCCCAACGAGATGTCCGATGAGCTGGTCCGGACTCGGCCGTCGATTTCGATCAGGCCCTCGATCGATTCTTTGATCCGGGTGAACGCCATCTTGACGAATCGCTTGTCCCGACCTTCGAGGGATTGCCAGTTCCAAGCGTCGTGAGTCGGCGGTTCGGAGGACGCGAACGCACTGTCGAGTTCGACGTTCGCGCGGAAGACACCGGCGTAGGACACGTACTCGGCTGCCGGCTTCGGTCCGGCGTGGTAGGTGACCACGAGTTCTGCCGTCCGCATGAGACAGACGTGGTGAACGGTGTTGCCGATACCTGCCGTTTCGGCTGCGGGAGTCTCGGTGAACGGCGGAAGGAAGCTTTTCTCGAGGCCGAGCACCCCGAGCTTCGTCCTGGGGTGACCCAGGTACCAGAGCTCCTCGGCGTCCTCGTTCGATCGCATCGCCTCGTACGCGGTGACGAACATGTTCAGAGGAGTCGTCTCGCGTGGGTCCGGCACAGGCACTGTGATGCCGTCACACTGCACGGAAAACCGCATCGGAGGAGAATCCTCTCCAGGGGCGGCCAGCATCTTGGGCCAGAGGTTCCAGGCTATCGTCTCGGCCAGGTAGCTTCCGGCGTCCTGGATCTCCCGTTCGCCGAGGTCGGGGTCGATGACCACGACTGTCGTGCCGGTTTCCTCCGGACCGAAGCCACGCAAGCCCAGTCGCTCCGCGGTGGCGTCAGCTTCGGCGCCGATCAGAGGCTCGACCACTCCGTCCGCCGAATGAGTGCCCCACCAATGCCGTCCGGTGTACCTGCGACCGGACAGTCCTTCACCCTCGGCGTAGCTCTTCCAGAGCGCACACCCCATCAGCCGGGTCTCGAACCCGCCGGCGACCCGACACCGCGTGTGCACGAGCACGGTCCCGGGCTTGCTCAACAGGTAGAAGATCCCCTTGCCGAAACCGTAGGTGCCCCCGCCGAGTTCGGTGTCCCTCGGTTCGCCGATGTTCCTGATGAAGGACACGAAGTCGTGGTTTTCGACCACCGCGTTGTCTGCGCGGGTAGGTCCGCCCAGACCGGTGGTCCCGCGGTCGGAGACGGTCAGGACACGGATGACTGGACTCGAGATCGACTGACGCAGCGGTAATTGCTCGTGGGCGGGTACGTTGCGGGTGAGCAGTTCCCGCCACGCCGGCGCGTGCGCCGGGCTGACGACTCTCAGATCGAGGTGGTAGTCCAGCGCCGTCTCGTCGGTACGTGCGTCCCAGCTGTTCTGGGCAGACTCGCGGACGAGGATCGTCAGCAGATCCAGCTCGGGCCTGCCGAGTTGGTTGCGGATCCCCTCGGCCGCGCTCGCCCCTTCGGGCGGGAACATCTGTGAGTGCCAGGCCGGTGCGGTCACTTGCGCTCCTGGGTGATCCGGGCGATCCGATCACGGATGTCCTGGGTTTCAGTGACCTCTGGCTGCTCCTGGTCCAGGTCTACGGTGTAGTCGAGGTCGGATATTCCGGAGGGAACCGATGAAGGCGCGATGCGGGGAAAGGCGTCGTCCACCTCGTACCACCGTTGCTCGCGAACCGCGAACCGCACGTCCTGGTACAGGTCCGCATCGGCCGGCCGGTAACCGGCTTCGGCGAGTCTGAAAAGCAACCCGGTGTCGTCGTCGCCGATTCGACGCGCGCGATCGACCAGATCGGGTACCGTGCTGCCCTGTTCGCGGACCCGCTCCACGCGAATCCACACCAGATCCAGGGTTCCGTGCGGCGGTGGCTGGAGCTGCTCCACACCGTGGACGCGGACCTTCCGACCGGTCGCCGCGGCGGAGGTCTTCACCTCGATCCCCCACGTGCCGACGGTGAAGTCGTGACGATGTCCGGAGGGACCCGTCCAGAAGTCGACAGCCGTGCTCTCTCGGGCGAGCAGTTCGTTCAGCACCACCAGCTCGCCGAACAGGCCCGCCAAGCGATCGGGGCTCAGCGGTGCCGGTGAATGCTGGAACAGCGCACGCCATTGGCTGACCACGTTGTACAGCGCTTTCAGCGGGCGATCGGGGGCTCGCCCGACCGCGTCGAGCACGTCGACGACGAGTCCGGTGAACACGCCGTCGAGATCTCGCCTGTCGCAGCCCAGGTCGGCGTACCGCTCGTAGACCTGCTCGTTCTCGAGCGGTCGTTCACGCACGGTCAGCGCTGCGCCGCCACGATCGAGCCGGACGTGTTGATGAGCTGTGAGAGGCACGAGGAGATGGCGGTTTCCCGCGTGATCCACGGCCGCGAGCAGCGGCCCGATCGGAGTCGCAACCGGTAGATCCGAGGTGCGCACCCTTTGCGGGCTTGACACTTGCTCTTCTTCGAGGCGTCCCCAATGGTCGTCGACGACCTTGCGTAGCTGTGCAGTCATCAGTCATCCACCGCGTCGAGACCGCTCAGGTCCTCTTCCTCGATCCGAACCTTCGCCAGATTGGTGGCCACGTACTGCCACTCCACCGCCGAATCGTCGGACGAAGGCGGCGGGAAGACGAGGCCCACGCCGATGACGTCTTCTGAGGCGTTCAGGGGGCGACGCTTGTCTTCTCGATGGGCCTCCGGCTTCGAGTCCTTGTCGATGGCATAGAGCGCCAGAAGCGCGGTCTCGGGGCTCTGCCGGAGTCGAAGTCCCTTGATCTTCTCTTCGGTCAGTTCACCCTGCACTGCTGAGATGTCGAGATCGATCGCGGCGTCCCGGCGGCTCATCAGGGTCTTGATGTCGACAGTGTCGGTGTCGTCGCCGGGCAGCGCCGACCGAGTGGCCATGCGGACGGTGTACCCGTCCGCGAAGGTGAACTTCCTCGGGGCGTCCTTGCCCGCCGAGCCACCGATGATGGCGACGTTCCAACCACGCAGTGCGCCGGACTTGTCGATGCGCCTGGCGATGTAGTCGGTCAACAGCTTGGAATCGCATTCCTGCGACTTCTCGTGGAATCGATAGTCGCGGAGGAATTCCGTGATGAGCTGATGCGGGACTCCGCGGATCAGCTTGTTGCCGTCTTGCCTGTCGGACTCCGGACTGCCCTCGACTGCAGCCCTCTCGATGAGCCTCCGAGCCGCCGCTTGGTTGTCTGCGAGCCAGTCGTGATCGGTGCGGAAGTAGCGCGTCTGCACGCGCTGGCCGCCATACGCCGATGCTGAGGGGATGGCGTTGGTCATCTTGGCGGCCGCCGTCACACGAAGGGCCGGGTGCGTGCGCAGCCGGACGGCGAAAGTCATCGGGTTCTTGTCCTCGACCATGTACACGTCGATGTCGCGGCGCATCTCGCTCTCGACCGTCGCGATGTGGCGGAACCAGTCCCTGAGCTCGTCGGTCATCCAGATGCGGGGCAGGTCGGCGTAGCCGTTGCGGAAGCCGAACCATCGGCCCATCTGGAGCAGCGTGTCGTATGCGGAGACGGAACGCACGAAGAAGCTGACCGTCAGGCCCTCGAGCGTCAGGCCACGGGACAAGGTATTGCCACCGACGGCGATGGCGACTACCGGACCGTTCTCGTAGTCGAGGCGGTCCTTGCTTCCGGAGTTGTCCATGATTATCCGGCAATCGCGCAGAACGCTGGGAAGGAGCGGCGCCAGCTCGTCGAAAGTCACCTTCTGTTCGTCGAACAGATCCGCAGGCACGCTCGCCGTCTCGCTGTCCCAGAGCTCGCGGAGCTCGGTCAGAAGTTCGGTGTCGCCCGTCCGCAGCAGGGCCTCGCTTTCGTTGCGAAGCTTGGTGAGGGGGTGCTTGAAACTGTTGTGGACGGAAGTGTTGACGCTGGTATGCACCAGCATCGTCGAGTGCGGATTGCCCGTTTTGCGTACTCGACGCGCGGCGGTGCTGAGCCAGAAGTACCGGATCGCCGTCCGGAGTGTGTCCGTCAACACGGGGTGGAAGCCGTCGACGTCGGCACGCGATCTCGGGCGCACGAGGTCTACTTCGGATTCGGGAACCTGGCGGATCATGTCGTAACCGTCGAAGGCTTCTTCCGGATCCTCGCCGTCCATCACGTCACGGCCGAACAGCACCTCGGTCCCGAAGTGATTCTTCGGCTTGGGAAGGTTGACGATGAAGTGCTCAGGATACAGATCCTTCACCGAGGGGTCGATCAGCAGGTTCGCGAACGGGGTCGCGGTATAGCCCACATAGGCGGACTTCGGCAGGCGTCCGAGGATTTCGATGATCAACGGATTGATCGTTTCGGTGGCGACCGTTGCCTGGTCGGCCTCGTCATCGATGATCAACGCCGGGCAATCCGCGAGGTACTCCGAAGCCGTCTCGAGCCACGCCGAGAACTTCTCCAGGACGCGAGGGTTCTTCTTGATCACGCACAGGACGTGCTGCTTGTTGTTCTTGGCCAGGTAGGCGGCCGCATTGGCGGGCGGTGTGAAGTCCTTGTCGGGGTCGGTGAGCTGAAGCCAGCGCGACGGGTTCGGCTTGACCAGCTGATCGACGAGGCGAAGTTGCGTCTGACGGCGAAGACCGTTGTGGATGCCGGCAAGCACGATGAAAAGCTTGTAACCTCGATCGGCCGCCTTCGCCGTCACGGCCGTGAAGTTGGTCGTCTTTCCGGACTGGACATAGCCTACGACCAGGCCCTTCGTCGAGAACTTGGGCACGTGCGGGTGACTCAGCAGGGAGACGACCTTGGTCGACGCGCCGTCGAGGTCGTCAAGGCTCGGTTCCGACCAGCCGGACTTCCGCAGGAGTTCTTCGAGCGCCGGCCAGTACCTGTCGCGCGGCCGGGGGCCGGTGTACCAGGTGTAGCGGTTGTCGAGGATGACGCTGCGCGGTTCCTCGCGCTCTCTGATCCTGATGGTTTCGCGCTCGTGCCGCTCGGCGATCCGCTGGAGCAGTTCGTCCTCGGCGCCGAAGAGTTCCATCCTCTTGATGGCGCTTTCCGGGGTTCCAGTGTCCACCAAGTCGAGAAACGCGGCGTACTGCTGGTCGAACTTGTCGGTCACCGATCCTCCAACTCCGTGTCCGGGCACATCGACGGCCGGGCTTCCCCGACTCGCCCCACGGTAGGTGCTGCCCGCCTCACCGTCAGGTGCCTCGAACGAGTGAACCCCCGATGGGCGCGAGGCTCAATGGATGCAACCCTCTCCGTGATCGATCACGTCGCGCGGACGGCCGCTTCCGTTACTCCATGTGGTCACAAACCCGTCACGTCGGCATGAGCACCGAGTGATCCGTCCGCCGGCGTGTCGGTTCGGAGCGTCGCACCCGGCTTATAGACTCCCGTCCCATGACCGACGGACAGTTGGCCTTGCCGCTACCGGCACAGGTCGAGATGGTGGACCTCTTCGCCGGTCCGGGCGGTCTCGACGTCGCCGCTCATTGGCTCGGCGTGTCCGTCATCGGCATCGAATGGGACGACGATGCCTGCGTGACCCGAGAGCGGGCCGAACTGCACACCAAGCACGGCGATGTTCGGCTTTCCAAGCCGGCCGACTACCCGAAGGCCCGGTTCTTGACCGGGGGCCCACCGTGCCAGACGTACACGGTCGCCGGCCAAGGGGCTGGACGACGAGCTCTGGATCGGGTGCTCTCCTTGGTCGATGTCGTCGCCGACAATGACCTCAGCGAAGAAGACCTCGCTGAGCTGGAGGACGAACGCACAGGCCTGGTGCTGGAACCCCTGAGGTGGGCGGTGGAGGCCGGTCTTCCGTACGAGGCCATTGTTCTCGAACAGGTTCCCGCCGTGCTGCCGGTGTGGCAAGCGTATGCACGCGTCCTCGAAGGACGTGGGTACAGCGTCGATTGTGGAATCCTCCACACCGAGGAATTCGGAGTCCCGCAGACGCGTCGGCGGGCGATCCTGATCGCCCGCCGTGACGGCGAGGCGAAGCTGCCCAAGCCCACGCACCGGCGTTATCGGAAGGGAGCGGCGCGAGGCGAAGGTGATCCACGTTTGCTTCCGTGGAAGACGATGGGAGAAGCGCTCGGCTGGTCGGAGCAGTTCACGGTCAGGTCCAACTACGGCACCGGTGGTGACCCGAAGGCGCGTGGCGAACGGTTGTCGACCGAGCCGGCTTTCACTGTCACCGGCAAGGTCTCTCGCAACCGCCTGATCGATCGACCGAAGGGGCGGTCCGACCGCTTCACCGACCACGAGGCAGGCAGGTTGCAGACCTTCCCGCATGACTACCCGTGGTCCGGTCGGGGCATCGCTCAACAGATCGGCAATGCGATCCCTCCGCGGTTGGCTGCCCACGTCCTGGCCGCGGCCATGGGCAAGGAGCTCGACACCGCCAAGCTGGACCGGTGCGTCAGGCAGAGCTGGAAGGACACCCGCTACGGAGTCAAAGGGCTACTGAAGGACGCCTGATGGTCGGCGGCGTTCCCGGACTGCCATGATGACGCGGTCGGTGGCGACCTCGACGGACTCGTGCTCCCAGATCCGGACGGCGAGCCAGCCGGCTTCGCCGAGTCGGGTGTCCGTGTCGGCGTCCCGCCTGCGGTTGGTCTCGATCTTTTCGCGCCAGAAGTCCGCGTTGTTCTTGGGCCACGTAGCGTGCTCGGGGCAACCGTGCCAGAAGCAGCCGTCGACGAAGACAGCGACGCGAGCGGGCCCGAAGACCAAGTCCGCTTCACGGCGGACGCCTTCGACCGGACGGCGGTGAACGCGGTACCGGAGGCCGGCGCGGTGCAGAGCCTTGCGCAGGGCCATCTCGATTCCGGTGTTCCGGGACTTCTGCTTGCTCATCCGGATCCGCACCGCGGACGTGGTATTCAGACGCTCCACGCGCTCATTGTGGCAAGACTCGAGGCTCCAGGCCGAGCGTGGATCAGCCCTCGATGACGCGACCCTCGATCACCGTCGGGTGGTCACGGCGGGGCTCAGCCGAAGGCGACACCACCTCGCTGTCCACCACCATCACCGGCCCGCGGCGCTGGTTGGCGAACCGCACCGCCCGCTTCTCCATCCGCTTCAACCACAGCCGACGCGCCACCGCCCGTGACGGCGGCAGGATCAGCAGCAAGCCGAGCACGTCGCTGACGAAGCCGGGCACCAGGATCAGCACCCCACCGAGCCCGACCAGCATCCCGTCGGTCAGTTCCTTCTCCGCCGACCGCCCGGAGCGGGCCGCGGAAGTGAAGGCCCGCATCGCCTTGCCGCCCTCGCGGCGGGCCAGCCACGAGCCCAGGAACGCGCCGGCCAGGAGGAGGGCCAGCGTGCCGAGCACGCCGACCGCCGAGCCCACCGCCCAGATCGCGGCGATCTCGGCGAAGACGTAAAGCAGGAACGCGACAGCCATACCGGGTCAACGAACGACCTGTCCGATTTGCTCCCGGCCCCGCCGGCCAGCGGCTAGTCTCACCCTTCGTGTCCGACTGGCTCCGCTGGCTCCTGATCGTGTTATGCCTGTTCGTGGCCTTGCTCGTGGTGCGGCTCGGTTCCCGTCGGCGCTTCGCGTTCCGCGGTGTCGTCTGGACCCGGCCGAAGCGGCAGCCGGCACCCTGGCGGCGCGGGATGGCCATGTCCGTCCTCGGTTGGCTGTTCGTCGCCTTGCTCGTCGCCGGGACGACCGGGGGTGGCCTGCTCTGGTTCCTCGGTTGGCCGCGGCTTCCCAGCGCCGGGGCCTTCGACGTCGGGCAGCTGCTCGACCTGCTGAAGATCGCCCTTTCCGTCGTCGCCGGGTTCGGTGGGGTCGTGCTGCTCGCCGTCGGCTACCGGAAGCAGCGGGTGGCCGAGGACGAACACGCCCTTGCCGTCCAGCGCGCCGAACGGGAAGTCGTCCAGAAGTTCAACGAACGCTTCGGAAGCGCCGCCGAGCAGCTCGCCAACGAGAGTCCCGCCGTGCGGCTCGCCGGCGTCTACGCGATGGCCGGACTCGCCGACGACTGGGCCGACAAGCGCCAGGTCTGCGTCGACGTCCTCTGCGGTTACCTACGGATCCGCCAGGAGCGCGACGGCGAGACCGAGGTGCGCGAGGCGATCCTGCGCATGGTGCGCGACCACACCCGGGCGTCGGCGAGGACGTCGTGGTCCGGCCTTGACTTCGACTTCACCGGCGTGACTTTGGAAAACGCCGACTTCGCGCGACTGGAGTTCGGCGGCGAGGTGCTGTTCGACGGGGCGGAGTTCGTGGGCGGGGTGGCGTCCTTCGCGGGCGCCCAGTTCGGGAAGCTGGCCAGCTTCCACGGCGCTCGCTTCACCGCGGCCGAGACGAACTTCGCCGGGCTCACCCTCACCACGGGCAAAGCCGAATTCGTCGGCGCGGAGTTCGCCGGCGAAAAGGTGGACTTCGCCGACGCGCTCTTCCAGTCCTCGTCGATGGCCTTCTTCCGCTGCCGCTTCGCCGCGCCCGTGATCGACTTTCGCAGCTGGACTTCCTCTTCGGCCGGGTGGTGTTCGACCGCTGCGACTTCGCGGACCTCGAGCTCGACCTTTCGAGCAAGCACGGCTACGACACCGACGCCATGCCGGTGACCGCCGAGAACTGCCGGTTCGAGCGGTGCCGCCTCGAGCTCAGCCGGGTCGCCGGACGAGTCCGGCTCCTCGACTGCGTGCTGGACACCGTGACCGTCGTCGACCGGCACGACGACGAGGTGGCCCTCCCGTGGCAGCGGGTCGAACTGCGCGGTGGCACCCTGCTGCCGCCGCACCTCGTCACGGCCTGATCAGCGCAGCAGCGTCGCGATCATCGACCGCAGGCCCGCGGCCAGCCGGTCCGTCTCGCCCGTCCTCAAAAACCGCACCATCAGATCGCTGTGCAACGACCCCAGCAGCAAGTGCGCCACCAGGTCGGCGTCGAGCGAAGGTGACGCCGAGGCGAGCAGCCCCGACACGTGTGCGTGCCACGCCAGGTAGATCGGGCTGTTCAGCCGGTCCGTCGACGCCTGCTCGAACGCCGCCATCACCTTGACGTTCTTCGAAGCCAGCTCGACCACGGCGTCGAAGAACGCCGCCAGGCGCTCGGCCGGTGGTGCGCCCGGGCCCAGCGGAGGCGGTCCCGAAGCCACGGCGAGAGACAGCGACTCGATCCGCGACTCCACCAGCGCCCGCATCAAGCCTTCGCGGTTGCCGAAGCGGTGGAACACCGTGCCCTTGCCGACGCCGGCCGCGGCCGCGACGCGGTCCATCGACACCTCGGCGAGGTCGTGCGCCGCCAACAGCTCCTCCGTCGCGCGCAGGATCGCCCGGCGGTTGCGGGCCGCGTCGGCGCGCTCCATGCAGACTCCTCGACAAGTTGACCGGCGGTCCATATAGTAGGCCACCGTAAGTTGACCAGCGGTCCAGTTAGGGGATGCGGATGCGCGCAGTGGTGCAGTACGGCACGGGTGGCCCGGACGTGCTCAAGGTCGAGGACCGGCCCGAACCGGCCAGGAAACCCGGCGAAGTACTGGTGCGGACCGAGGCGATCGGCGTGCCGTTCTACGAGACGCAGCTGCGGTCCGGCCAGTTCGGGGCCGCGGCCGAGCCGGCGATCTTCGGGCACGAGGCCGCCGGGACCGTCCTCGAGGCCGACGACGAAACCTTGCGGGGACGGAAGGTCGTCACCATGTCCTACACCGGGGGCGCGTACGCCGAAGTCGTCGCCGCCGGCCAGTACACGCTCGTGCCTGACGACCTCACGCCCGTGCAGGCGGTCGCCGCCGCCGTTCCGGCCTCCGTGGCGCTCGGCTTGATGAACGCCGCCGACGTCAAAGCCGGCGAAACCGTGCTGGTCGAGGCCGCCTCCGGGGCGATCGGCGGTTACCTGGCCCGGCTGGCCGCACGAAAAGGCGCCCGGGTCGTCACGACCGCGGGCAAGGGAAAGGCCGACATCGACCACCGCGACCCGGACTGGCGGCAGCAGGTGCCCGAGGGCATCGACGTCGTCTTCGAGTCGATCGGCGGCCCGCGTGCCGCCGAGCTCATCGCGAAGCTCGCGCCGCACGCCCGGATCCTCGCCTACGGCATGCTCAGCGGCGAATTCCCGACCTTCCCCGTCGCCGGCCTCATCGCACGCGGCATCACCCTGATCGGCTTCGGCGGTCCGGACGTCTACGGCAAGCGGGTCGCGGCCGTCCGCGACGAGGCACTCGGCCTGGTCGCGGACGGCACGCTGACCCCGGTCGTCGACCGGACCTATCCCCTCGCCGACGTCGCCGCCGCGCACGCACGCGTGGAGAGCCGTGAAGGTGCCGGCAAGGTCGTGCTTGTTCCCTAGCTCGGCACCTCGTCCAGGTACGCCTGCGCCTGCAAGGTGAACAGCTCCGCGTACCCCGCCTTCGCCGCCATCAGCTCCTCGTGCGTGCCGTACTCCGCGACCTTTCCGTGGTCCAGCAGCAGGATCCGCTCCGCCTGGCGCACGGTCGAGAACCGGTGCGAGATGTACAACGTCGTCCGGCCCTCGGACAACGAACGCAGCCGGGCGAACAGGTCGTGCTCGGCCTGGGCGTCCAGGGCCGACGTCGGCTCGTCGAGGATCAGGATCGGCGCCTCGCGCTGGAACGCCCTGGCCAGCGCGATCTTCTGCCACTCGCCGCCGGACAGGGAGACGCCCTGGTCGAACCACCTGCCCAACGGGCTGTCGTAGCCGGACGGCAGCCGCTCGATGCGCTCGTCCGCGCCCGCCCGGCGGGCCGAATCCTCGATGTGCGGCCGGTCCTCCAGCCGCGTGAGGTCGCCCAGGCCGATGTTCTCCGCCGCCGTTCCCTGGTACGTCACGTAGTCCTGGAACATCGCGCTGATCCGCTTGCGCAGCTCGTCCGGGTCGTACTCGCGGATGTCCACGCCGTCGAGCAGGATGCGGCCGTCCGTCGGGTCGTACAGCCGGCAGAGCAGCTTGAACAGCGTCGACTTGCCCGCGCCGTTGCGGCCCACCACCGCGACCGTCTCGCCCGGGTGGATCTCGAAGCTGACGTCCTCCAGGGCCGGCTCTTCCGAACCGGGGTAGGCGAAGGTGACCGAGTCGAACTCGATGTGTCCGTCCACTTTGGAAGGAAAGGGGCGTGGCGAAGCGGGTGCGGTGATCTCCGGCTTCGTGTCCAGGAACCGGTACAGCGTGTCGAGGTAGAGGTTGTTCTCGTACATCCCCGAAAACGCCGTGAACAGCCCGGACACCGACGTCTGCACGGAGGTCGCCGCGGCCGTGTACAGCGCCAGGTCGCCGAGTGTCAGCCGGCCGCCGACCGCCTCCAAGGCGATGTACAGCGCGATCGCCGAGCCCGCGAACGTGCTCAGCAGCCCCCAGGACGTCGAGCTGAGGTTGCGGTTGATCGTCAGCTTCCGCTGCCGCTCGTAGGAGACCACGCCCAGCCGGCGGAAGCGGTCGACGAAGTACGGGCCGAGCCCGAACAGCTTCGTCTCCTTGGCGTAGGTGTCCGTGGTGACCAGCGACGACAGGTAGTCCATCCGCCGCTTGATCGGCGACATCAGGAACGTCAGCCAGAACGCGCGCGAGCCGTACTTGGACTGCGAGATGAACGCCGGGATCGGCGCCACCAGCGCGACCAGGGCCAGCAGCGGGCTGATCGAAACGAGCAGCGCGATCATGCTGCCGAACGTGATCAGCGTCCGCGCGAGCCCCAGCGCGGAGTTCATCATCGACAGCGGCCGCGTCGGCGCCTCCTGCGCGGCCTGGCGCAGCATGTCGTAGGACGCCGACCCCTCGAAGTACGCGAGGTGCAGTTCGCTCGCGTGCGCCATCACCCGGTGGCGGATGGTCAGCGTCATGCGTTCCTGCAGCAGCGACTGCGCGATCGACGTCAGCGCGCTGCTGATCGCGGTCGCGGCGAGCACGCCGAACTGGAACAACGCGACGTTGACGATGTCGCCCGTGGTCCCCTTGCCCTGGATCGCCGCGACTACAGCGTCCAGCAGCAGCTTCGCGACGTACGCGGTCACTGTCGGCAGCAGCCCGGAAAGCAGCGTGATCAGCGCCAGGAGGATCGTCAGGACCGGGCTGGCCTGCCACGTCAGCTTGACGACCTTCGGCAGGCCGCGGACCGTGCCCGCCACCGACGTCTTCGCGCGCCGCAGCCGGGAGCGCAGGTCCTTCGGCTGGTCGTCCTGCTTCGGCTCGGGAATGTCGACGGGCCCGGTGAGCCCGCTCTCCGGCACTGTGACGGCGTGCCGCCGTCTTCCTCGCCGAGCCAGCATGAACTCCATGCCGCCCCCACCGCCCGGGATCACTGAGCCTCCACCGCGCCGTGCAGGAAGACGTCGACCACCTGGCGCGTGGTGGGCGTGTCATCGACCGGTGCCATCCGGCGGCCGCCGAACAACAGGGTCAGGAACAGGGCGGCCAGCTGCTCGGGGCTCAGCCGCAGCCGGTCCTTTTCGGGCTCGAACAGCTCGGTGATCGCGCCGCGCATGGCGGCCATCGACTCGCTGCGGCCACCCTTCATCGTGCGGTTCTTCAGGCGCTGCTCGGGGTCGCGGTGCCGGACGCGGCCGGTCGCGTGCAGGGCGCCCATCAGCGCGCCCATCCGTTCGAAGTGCGCGCCGAGCGCCTCGGCGGCCTCGACGAGCCGGTCCGCCAGGGGTTGTTCGATGGGGATTTCGGCGATCGCGTCGAGGACGTGGTCGGGGCGCAGCACCTCGGCGGTGCAGGCGTCGAACAGCTCGTCCTTGTCCTTGAACGCGCGGAAGATGGTGCCCTCGCCGATGCCGGCGGCGCGGGCGATCTGGCTGGTCGTGACGCCGGTGCCGTGCTCCATCAGGAGCGGCAGCACCGCGTGCACGATCATGGCGCGCCGGTCTTCGGCGCTCATGCTCGGCGCTCTGCGCCGGGTCTCGGGTGCTGGTGTCATGCCTTTAGTGTGCGGAGTGAGTACTCACTCCGTCAAATGAGTAAAAGTGAGGGCCGCCCGAAGACGGCCCTCACCTGCGAAAACTCAGTACGTCATCGCCATGGCCGGGTCGGCCAGCAGCGCGCCGACGTCGGCCAGGAACTCCGAGCCCTGCTGCCCGTCGACCACGCGGTGGTCGAAGCTCAGCGACAGCTGGAGGACCTTGCGGACCTTGATCTCGCCGTCGACCACCCACGGCTGGTCCTTGATCGCGCCGAGGCACAGGATCGCGGACTCGCCCGGGTTGATGATCGGCGTTCCGGTGTCGACGCCGAACACGCCCACGTTGGTGATCGTGATCGTGCCGTTCGCCATGTCCGCCGGCGACGTCTTGCCCTCGCGAGCCGTGTCGGTCAGGGCCGTCAGCGCCTGGGCCAGCTCCTTCAGCGACATCGAGTCGGCGTCGCGGACCTTGGGCACGATCAGGCCGCGCGGGGTGGCCGCGGCGATCCCGAGGTGCACGTAGTCCTTGTAGACGATCTCCTGCGCCGCTTCGTCCCAGACCGCGTTGATGTCCGGCGTCCGCTTCGCCGCCAGGCACACGGCCTTCGCGGCGAACGTCAGCGGCGTGACCTTCACCCCGGCGAACTCCCGCGACTTCTTCAGCTTCTCGCGGAACTCCATCATCGGCGTGACGTCGATGGTCAGGAACTCCGTGACGTGCGGAGCGGTGTACGCGCTCTGCACCATCGCCGCCGCCGTCGCCTTGCGGATGCCCTTGATCGGCACGCGCCGCTCGCGGGACCCACTGTCCACAACGGGCGCCGCGACCGGGGTTCCGTTGGCGGCGCGCTCGACGTCTTCACGCGTGATGACGCCACCGGAAGCGCTTCCGGCCAGCGCGTGCAGGTCCACGCCGAGGTCCTTCGCCAGCTTCCGCACTGGCGGCTTCGCCAGCGGGACGTACCCACCACGAGGAGTGACGGGAGCGGGAGCCGGCGGAGCGGCAACGGCGGCCGCCGGGGCCGGAGCCGGGGCAGGAGCGGCACCTTTCCGGGCCCGCCGCTGCGTGACGACGGCCTTGGAGCCGTACCCGACCAGCGGCTTCATCTCCTCTTCCTCGGCCGGAGCCGAGGCAGCGGGAGCAGCGGCGGGAGCCGGGGCGGCCGCGCCACCCGGGTCGACGTCGATGGTGAGGATCGGCGTGCCGACCTCCACCGTCTGGCCGGGCTCGACGTGCAGTTCCGTGACGACCCCGGCCCACGGGATCGGCAGCTCGACGGCGGCCTTCGCGGTCTCGATCTCGACCACGATCTGGTTCACCGTCACGGTGTCGCCCGGCTTGACGTGCCAGGACAGGATGTCGGCTTCGGTCAGCCCCTCCGCCGTGTCGGCCAAGGGGAACTGTTTGTACGTAGGCATTGCGCGGAGATCCCCCTTACCAGGCGAGCGAGCGGTCGACGGCGTGCAGCACCCGGTCCAGGTCGGGGAGGTAGTGCTCCTCGAGCTTGGCCGGCGGGTACGGCGTGTCGAACCCGGTCACCCGGAGGACGGGCGCTTCCAGCGAGTAGAAGCACTCCTGCTGGACGCGCGCGGCGATCTCCGACGTCAGCGACGACTCCGACGGCGCCTCCGACAGCGCGATCAGCCGCCCGGTCTTGCGCACCGACTCGAACACCGGGCCGAGGTCCAGCGGCGAGAGCGTGCGCAGGTCGATGACCTCGAGGGACTTGCCTTCGTCTTCGGCCGCGGCGGCCGCGTCGAGGGCGACCTTCACCGACGGGCCGTACGCGACGACCGTCGCCGTCGTGCCTTCACGCACGACCTGCGACGAGAAGCACGGGACCGGCGTCCCGGTGACGTCGATCTCCGCGCGCAGCGCACCCGAGTGGTACAGCCGCTTCGGCTCGAAGAACAGCACCGGGTCGTCCGACTTGATCGCCTGCTGGATGCCCCAGTAGGCGTCGACGGCGTTCGAAATGGACACGACCTTCAGGCCCGGGATGTGCGCGAACAGCGACTCCGGCGACTCCGAGTGGTGCTCGACCGCGCCGATCCCGCCGCCGAACGGCACCCGGATCACCACCGGCATCTTGATCTTGCCCTGCGTCCGGTAGTGCAACTTCGCCAGCTGCGAAGAGATCTGGTCGAAGCCCGGGAAGATGAAGCCCTCGAACTGGATCTCGCACACCGGCCGGAAGCCGCGCACGGCCAGGCCCACCGCGGTGCCGATGATGCCCGACTCGGCGAGCGGCGTGTCCAGCACGCGCTGCTCGCCGAAGTCCTTCTGCAGGCCGTCGGTGATCCGGAAGACGCCGCCGAGCTTGCCGACGTCCTCCCCCATGATCAGGACCTTCGGGTCTTCTTCCATCGCGCGGCGCAGGCCGAGGTTGAGAGCCTTGCCGATGGTGAGTTTCTGGAGGTCGGTCATCAGTGCTCACCCGCCGATACGAAGCCGTCGAGGTAGGACAGGAACTCTTCGCGCTGCGCCTCCAGCACCGGGTTGCCCTCGGCGTAGACGTTGCTGAAGATCCTCTCGGGCGGCGGCTCGGGCATGTTGAACGTGTACTCGCGCAGGTCGGCGGCGAAACTGTCGGCGTCGGCCTGGACGCTGTCGAAGAACGCCTGGTCGGCGTAGCCGCCGCGGGCCAGGTACGCGCGGACGCGCTCGATCGGGTCCTTGAGCTTCCACTCCTCCAGCTCGTCGGAGAGCCGGTAGCGGGTGGGGTCGTCGGTCGTCGTGTGCGCGTCCATCCGGTAGGTGAACGCCTCGATCAGGACGGGTCCGTTGCCGTGGCGGCACTCGTCGAGCGCCCAGCGGGACACCGCGAGGCAGGCCAGGACGTCGTTGCCGTCGACGCGGATGCCGGGGAAGCCGTAGCCGCGGGCGCGCTGGTACAGCGGCAGGCGCGACTGGCGCTCGGTCGGTTCGGAGATCGCCCACTGGTTGTTCTGGCAGAAGAACACCAGCGGCGCGTCGTAGACGGCGGCCCAGACGAATCCTTCGTGGACGTCACCCTGCGAGGTCGCGCCGTCGCCGAAGTAGCAGATCGTGGCTTCGCCGTCGTCGTCCCCGACCTTGCCCTCGAACTTCTGGCCCATCGCGTAACCGGCGGCGTTGAGCACCTGGTTGCCGATCACGATGGTGTACGGGTGGAAACCGTGGCGCTGGTAGTCCCAGCCACTGTGGTCGGTGCACCGGAAGATGCCCAGCAGGTCCTTCATGTCGACCCCGCGCGCGTACGCGACGCCGTGCTCGCGGTAGCTGGGGAACGCCATGTCGTTCGCCTTCAGCGCGCGGCCCGAGCCGATCTGCGCGGCCTCCTGGCCGAGCAGCGGGACCCAGATGCCGAGCTGGCCCTGGCGCTGCATGGCGTTCGCTTCGCGGTCGGCCCGCCGGACCAGCACCATGTCGCGGTAAAGGCCGCGGAGTGCTTCGGCGTCGATGTCGTCGACGTACTTGTCGAACTGGGGCGACGGAACCCGTTCGCCTTCGGGGGTGAGCAGCTGAGTCAGCTCAGCGCCACCTTCGCTCGTCGCTCGCAACCCGGCGATCACCTGCTCGGGGGACGGTTGGGCCGCGACCGCGGCCGGCCCGTCGCCAGGCTCCGGGTGCGTCCACTGTTCGGACGGCATGCGCAGTACTCCTCGGTGTCGGTGCCTCTGGCGGCCGCTTGTGGCGACCACAGCGACTGCACCGGCGGGGACCAGCGCATCGGGTCCGAAGCGCTCGGTCACCGTCGGCGTTGACGGTTCTCGCGGA
This sequence comes from Amycolatopsis sp. NPDC005003, assembly GCF_053600695.1. Lineage (NCBI taxonomy): Bacteria > Bacillati > Actinomycetota > Actinomycetes > Pseudonocardiales > Pseudonocardiaceae > Amycolatopsis > Amycolatopsis sp. NPDC005003. The sequence goes on from NZ_JBSGAI010000031.1 coordinate 119,918, forward strand.
CATCCTGGCACGAAGGTCACCGCTTTGGTGAGTCACGGATGCTGATTTGTTGCTGAGAAAGGGGCTCTGAGCAGGGGAAACGTTAGGAAGCCCGAGCATCGGACCTACGAGAGTCTGGACTCCGCCGCCGCGCTCACCAGGCTCGTGAGTGGTAATTCGGGTTCTAACCCGAATTACCACTCACGAGGCGTGAGGGGACGTTGTGATGTGCCGCACTGTTGGAGCCCCGTGGCACGATGGGCCGGGTGGAGCAGAAATCCGTTCGTGAATCCGTAGTGGCGTCGTGGACCAACGACGTCATCCCGAGCCTGTCCGGGCTGGTGGCGATCCCCGCCTTGTCCCCGGCCTTCGACTCCGACTGGGCGAAGAGCGGCCACCTCGCCGCCGCCGTCGAGCACGTCCGCGAGTGGATCGCCGGGCGTGACCTGCCCGGCGCGACCCTCGAGGTCGTCCAGCTCGAAGGCCGGACCCCGCTGTTGCTCGTCGACGTCCCGGCGACCCCGGGCGCGGCGGACGAGGGCACCGTCCTGATGTACGGCCACCTCGACAAGCAGCCCCCGGTCGGCGGCTGGTCCGAGGGCCTCGGCCCGTGGACCCCGGTGATCCGCGACGGCCGGCTGTACGGCCGCGGGTCCGTGGACGACGGCTACTCCGGCTACGCGGCGACGACGGCGATCGAAGCCGTGCACGCGGCCGGCGGCGACCACGCGCGGATCGTGCTGCTGCTGGAGACCGGCGAGGAGTCCGGCAGCCCCGACCTGCCCGCGTACGTCGAGCACCTGGCCGGCCGCATCGGCGAGGTGTCGCTGGTGATCTGCCTCGACGCCGGCGGCAGCGACTACGAGCGGTTGTGGCTGGTCACGAGCCTGCGCGGGATGCTGCACCTCGACGTCACGGTGCAGCTCCTCGGGGCGGCCCAGCACTCGGGCATCGCGTCGGGGGTGGTCGCGAGCTCGTTCCGGATCCTGCGGCACCTGATCGAACGCCTCGAGGACAGCGCGACCGGCGAACTGCTGCTCGACGAGCTCAAGGTCGACGTCCCGGCGAACCGGCTGGCCGAGCTCAAGGCCGTCTCGCAGGACTTCCCGGAGGCGCTGACGAAGGCGTTCCCGCTGGTCGAAGGCGGGCGCGTGATCACGGAGGACGCGCTGGAGCTGATGCTCAACAACGCGTGGCGCCCGACGCTGTCGGTGATCGGCGCCGACGGCTTCCCGAAGCCCGCCGACGCCGGCAACGTCCTGCGCGAGAGCACCACGCTGACGCTGAGCTTCCGCCTCCCGCCGACGGCCGACGCCGAGAAGGCGCTCGAAGCCGTGAAGCGCGCCCTGACCACCGATGTCCCGTACGGCGCGAAGGTCACCCTCGGCTCACCCCAGGCGGAGAACGGCTGGAACGCGCCAACCGAGTCGCCGTGGCTGACGACGGCCCTGCGCACGGTCAGCGACGAGGTCTTCGGCCGGCCCCACCGCGCGACCGGCATGGGCGGCTCGATCCCGTTCATGGGCCTGCTCTCGCGCAAGTACCCGGAGGCGCAGTTCCTGGTCACCGGCGCCTGCGGGGCCGACTCGAACATCCACGTGCCGGACGAGTGGCTCCACCTGGACTACGCGCAGCAGGTCACCGAGGCCGTCGCGCACATCCTGGACGCGCACGCCCGCGGCTAGCGGCAGGCCTCCCGGAACGCTTCGGTGGCCGCATCGAGGTAGGCCGGGAACTGCCGGTCACCGCCCGAGTCGATCCAGCGGTCGAAGGCGTCGCCGAGGATGATCGCCGCGACCTGCGCCGCCGGTTTCGCCAGCTCGGGCGGTGTCCCCCGCCGCTCGAGCGCGTCCCGGATCGCCGTCGTGATCGCCGCGCCCTTGCTCCGCTCGCGTTCGCGGAGCTCGGGCGTGGCGGCGATGACCGCCCGGCGTTCGGGCGACGGGTCGACGAGCTGCGTGACCTGCGTACCGACCTCGGCCAGCGCGGTGAGCGCGGTCCGAAGAGGTGACTCGCCTTCTTCGGCGGCAACAACGGCTTCGAAGACCGCCGGCGGCAGCTGCTCCGAGCCGGCGAAGAGGACTTCGCGCTTGTCGGGGAAGTAGCGGAAGTACGTGCGGCGCGTGATCCCCGCGCGCTCGGCGATCTGCGTGATCGTCACGGCGTCGTAGCCGTGCTCGGCGTACAGCTCCAGCGCGGCTTTCCGCAGCCGGTCCGCGGTCCCGGGATCCCATCTGGCCACGGCTCAGCCTAACTGATGTCTCAGTGTGTCATCACGTGCTAGCCTCAGTGACGACACACTGAGACATCGCGGGAGTCGACATGGAGATCTGGGTACTCGGCGCCTCGGGCCGCACCGGCCGGGCCATCACCGCCGAACTCGAGCGCCGGGACGTGCCGGTCGTGCTGGTGGGACGCAATCGGGAACGCCTGGAAGCGACCGGCGCGAAGTACGTCCTCGCCGACGGGGTGGCGGCGATCGCGGCGGAGATCCGGCGGCAGCGGCCGGCGGTCGTGATCAACACGATCGGCGAGTACGCCGCCACGGCGGAGACGATCGCGCGCGCGTGCCTGCCCGGCGGGCACTACGTGGACATGGCCGCGGACCCGGTGGCGGTCCGGCGGCTGCTCGACCTGCACGACGATGCCCTGGCCGGCGGCAGCACGTTCGTCACCGGCGCCGGGTTCGGCGTCCTGGCCACCGAAGCCGTCGTCGCGAAGCTGTGCGAGGGGCGTGACACGCCGAGCCGCGTGGAGGTCGACGCGCTGGCCTCCGTCGCCACCGAAGGAGGGGTCGTGGGGGTCGCGCTGGCCGCCAGCATCGTCGACGCCCTGACCGCGGTCTCGGCCAGAGGCGCGAAGCCGCGCACCCTTGTCCTGCCGGACGGCGAGACGGCGAAGGTGGCGGGCGTCGACTCGGGTGAGCTGATCGCCGCCCGGCGCGCGAGCGGCGCGGCGGACGTCACGGTCTTCTCCGGGCTCGCCCCGACCGCCCCGGTGGTCCGGGCCCTGCTCCCGCTGCTCGCGCGGGTGGTGTCGATCCCGGCCGTACGCCGGTTCGCCGTCCGGCGGCTCGCCGCTGTCCGGACGAAGCCGGCCCCCCGCCCCCGCACGCACACCTGGGGGCACGCCGTCGTGACCTGGCCCGGCGGAACCACCCGCGAGGGCTGGCTGCGCGCGGACGAAGCCATGGACTTCACCGCGGCGGTGGTGGCCGAAACGGCGGCCCGCCTGGCCCGCGGCGAAGGCAAGCCGGGTGCGCACACACCGGCGTCCGCCCTCGGCGCGGACCTCGCCGAAGCGGCGGGCGGGACCTTCCTGCTCTAGGCCAGCCGGGTCAGGTGCACCGAGACGTCCAAAGTGGACTGACCGCCGCCGGTGAAGATGCCCTTCAGCGGCGCGACGTCCGCGTAGTCCCGGCCCATCGCCACCCACACGTGCCGCGGGCCGACCGGGATGGCGTTCGTCGGGTCATACGCCCACCACCCGCCGGTCCAGACGTCGACCCACGCGTGGGACTCGCCTTCGACCACCTCACCGAGCTTCGCGTCCGGCTTCGTGTGCAGGTACCCGGACACGTACCGAGCCGGCACCCCGATCGCCCGCAGCATCACCAGCGTGACGTGCGCGAAGTCCTGGCAGACGCCCTCGCGCGCCTGCCAGGCGTCCGTCGCCGTCGAGTGGACGCCGGTGGTGCCCGGCTGGTACTTGAGCTGCTTGTTCACCCACTCGCACACCGCCAGTACCGCATCCGCCGGGTCCAGTCCGCGACGCAGCTCGCGGGCCTCGCGCGCCAGCGTGACGTCCCGCGGGGTGTAGTCGGTCGGGGTCAGGTACTCGGTGCGGTGGTCGATCACCGTCTCCGACCGCAGGTCCTTCCACGACGCCGTGCGGATCGGCTCCGCTTCGTCCGCCGTCTCGACCACCGACGTCGCCAGCACCGTGAACTCGGTGTGCGGGGCGTGGAGGTCGAACGACGTCACGACCGTGCCCCAGTAGTCCGTGTACCGGTAGGCGCGGGTCGCCGGGGTCGTCTCGATGCGGGTCGCCACCGTCGTCTGGCGGCGGTCGGAGCGCGGGGTCAGCCGGGCCTCGTTGTACGACTGCGTCGCCGGTGTCGCGTACCGGTACCCGGTCCGGTGCGCCACGCGCAGCTGCCACGTCACAGCGAAACCTCCGCGCCACTCCACGCCACCCACGGCGACGTGCTGAAGTACTGCATCGAAACCGCTTCCCCGATGTCCTTGATCGACGTCTGCAGCGCCCCGAGCCGCCGCGGCAGGTCGGTGAGCAGCTCCGACGGGCGGAGGAACTCCAGCTCGCTGCGGGCCCGGCCGAGCTCGCGCAGGGCATCGGACTTCTCGTTGCCGCGCGAGCCGCCGCCCGGGTCGAGCCGCTGCAGGCACTCCTCGGCCTGCCGCAGCGCGTGGAACACCGAGCGCGGGAACAGCGTGTCCCGCAACAGGAACTGCACGACGCGACCGGCGTCCAGCGCACCCCGGTAGGTGCGGAGGTAGGTGTCCTGCGCGCCGGCCGAGCGCAGCACCGTGATCCAGCCCGGCGACGACGCGCGGTCCGCGACCCGCGAGAGCAGCAGCCGCACCACCATGTCCGCCCGCTCGATCGAACGGCCGAGCACCATGAACAGCCAGCCGTCGTCCCGGCTCATCGTCGAGTCGGCGAGCCCGGCGAACATCGCCGCGCGTTCCTCCACGAAGGACAGGAACGAGTGCGGCCCGGCGCGGCGCGCGTAGCGCTGCCGGTCCGGCACCGCGTTCCACGTCGCGTTCAGGCATTCCCACAGCTCGGCCGAGACGACTTCGCGCGCGCCGCGCGTGTTCTCGCGCGCCGAGTTGATCGAGCCGACGATCGACGCCGGGTTGTCCTTCGCGTACGCCACCAGCTCGGTCAGCTTCCACACGTCGAGGGATTCCGTGCCCTCCGACTCGATGCCCAGGACGGCCAGCAGCTGACGGCTCGCGTAGTCCGGGTCGACCGTCGCGTCTTCGAGCAGCTGGTGGACCGAGACGTCGAGGATGCGGGAGGTGTCGTCTGCGCGTTCGACGTACCGGCCGATCCAGTACAGCGACTCCGCGTTGCGGGCGAGCATGCGAAACCTCCTAATCCCGAAGTAATCTTCACCGCTGAGGGATCATTCAACTCAGCTCTGCTGTTGCTGCTGTTGCTGCTGGTTGGCGGACAGCTCGGGCCCCTGCTCGGCGACCAGTCCATCCACATTGGACATCGCACCGAGCGCGGGCTGCTCCAGCTCGCGTTCGGCCGTCGACGCCCGGGACGCCAGCACCCAGGTGTCCTTCGAGCCGCCGCCCTGCGAGGAGTTGACGACGAGGCTGCCCTCCGGCAGCGCCACCCGGGTCAGGCCGCCGGGGAGCACGAAGATCTCCTTGCCGTCGTTGACGGCGAAGGGCCGCAGGTCGACGTGCCGCGGCGCGAGCCGGTCGTCCACCTTGGCCGGCACGGTCGAGAGCTGGACCACCGGCTGCGCGATCCAGCCACGCCGGTTCGCGCGCACCTTGCGCCGCAGCGTGTCGAGGTCCTTCTTGGACGCCTCCGGGCCGAACACGATCCCGTACCCGCCCGAGCCCTCGACCGGCTTCACGACCAGCTCGTCCAAGTGCGCCATGACGTGGTCGAACTCGTCCGGCAGCCAGCAGCGGAAGGTGTCCACGTTGGGCAGCAGCGGCTTCTCGTTCAGGTAGTACCGCACCATCTCCGGCACGTAGGTGTAGACGAGCTTGTCGTCGCCGACGCCGTTGCCGATCGCGTTCGCCACCACGACGTTGCCCGCGCGGGCGGCGTTCTGGACGCCGGCGATGCCGAGCACCGAGTCCGGCCGGTAGTGCACCGGGTCGAGGAACTCGTCGTCGATCCGCCGGTAGATGACGTCGACCTGGCGCTCGCCCTCGGTGGTCCGCAGGTAGACCACGTTGTCGCGGCAGAACATGTCCCGGCCTTCGACCAGCTCGACGCCCATCAGCCGGGCCAGCAGCGAGTGCTCGAAGTACGCCGAGTTGTGCACACCGGGGGTGAGCACGACGACCGTCGGGTCGGCGACGTTCGCCGCGGCCGCCGCGCGCAGCGCCCGGAGCAGGTGCGACGCGTAGTCGCCGACCGGTCGCACGCGGTGCTGGGCGAACAGGTCCGGGAAGACCCGGGCCATCGTCCGCCGGTTCTCCATCACGTACGACACCCCGGACGGGTTGCGGAGGTTGTCCTCCAGCACCCGGAACGTGCCTTCTTCGTCACGCACCAGGTCCACACCGGACACGTGGATGCGCACGCCGTTCGGCGGGGTGATGCCGAACGCCTCCCGGTGGAAGTGCTCGCACGAGGTGATCAGCCGCCGCGGCAGCACGCCGTCGCGCAGGATCTGCCGGTCGCCGTAGACGTCGGCGAGGAACGCCTCCAGCGCGCGGACCCGCTGGGCGACCCCGCGCTCGAGCTTCGTCCACTCGGCGGCCTGGATCACCCGCGGCACCAGGTCCAGCGGGAACGGCCGCTCCTGCCCGGACAGCGAGAACGTGATGCCCTGGTCGACCATCGCCCGGTCCAGCGCCTGGGACCGGGACTGCAGGTCGTGCGCGTCGAGGGCCGCGATCGACTCGTACAGCGCCCGGTACGGGCCGCGGACCGTGCCGTCGGCGGCGAACATCTCGTCGTAGGCACCGGCGTGCGGCCGTTCCGGCGCGAGGTAGCCCTCGAACCGGTCGCCCGGACGGGTGATCCGGCTGGTCGCCGCCTTCTTCGCGCGTCGACCGGACGGGGGCAGCCGCGGCGGGGTGGCGTTCATGGTCGACATCCTTACCCACTCCCCCGGTCGGACGCGATACCCGGCGGTACGACGAGCGCCGGTCTAAACATCGCCGTAACTTCACGGTGCTGTGCTTTGGTATGGATGAGTGGCAATATGCGTGCTCTCAGAACCTGAGAACTACGAGGAGTGACGACGTGGCCCGAGGAACCCAGCTCAAGGCGATCGCCCTGCTGCCTGCGTTCGCCCTGGTCGGCTTGACCGTGGCGTGCGGCGCGGGAGGGAGCGGTGCGGGCAACGTCGGCTCCACCACCTCTGCCGCATCGGGCACTGCATCGGGTGATGTGGGCGCGGTCGCCAAGGACGACGCGCTGGCCGCCCTGGTGCCCGCCGACGTGAAGTCCGACGGCAAGATCGTGGTCGGCCAGGACCAGAGCTACCCGCCGAACGAGTTCGTCGACAACGGCAAGCCGGCCGGCTTCGACGTCGACCTCGGCACCGCCATCGGCCAGGTGCTCGGCGTGCAGATGGACTTCCAGAACGCCGCCTTCGACGGCATCATCCCCGGTATCGGCGCCAAGAAGTACGAGCTGGCGATGTCGTCGTTCAGCATCAACGCCGAGCGGCTGCAGTCGGTCGACATGATTTCCTACTACAGCGCCGGCACCTCGCTGGCGGTGCTGAAGGGCAACCCGGACGGCCTCAAGGCCGACGACCTGTGCGGCAAGAAGGTCGGCGTGCAGAAGGGCACCACGCAGGTCGAGGACCTCGACAAGAAGAACGCCGCCTGCACCGGCGCGGGCAAGCCCGCCATCGAGGTCACGCAGCTGCAGGCCCAGACCGACGTCAACCTGGCCCTCACCGCCAAGCGCGTGCAGGGCGAGCTGGCCGACTCCCCGGTCATCGACTACGCGGTCAAGCAGACCAACGGCCAGCTCGAGTCGGTCGGCGCGCCCTACGACACCGCGCCCTACGGCATCGTGCTGCCGAAGAACAGCGGTGACTACGGCAAGGCCGTCCAGGGCGCGATCCAGAAGCTGATCGACAGCGGCGCGTACAAGAAGATCCTGGACAAGTGGGGCCTGAACGCCGCCGGCGCGGTCACCAAGTCGGAGATCAACCCGGCCTCCTGAGTCTGTCGAGTTAGGACGTAGTTCGTGAGTTCCTCCGAAGCGCCTCCCGACGAGGCGCCGATCGAAGCCGAGCCCATCAAGGCCGTCCCGGTGCGCCACTACGGGCGCTGGGCGGCCGGGGTGGTCATCCTCTTCCTCGCGTTCATCGTGATCCGCAGCGTGGCCACGAACAGCGCCCTGCAGTGGCCGGTCGTCGGGGACTACCTCTTCGACGACCGGATCCTGCGCGGCCTGCAGAACACCCTGATCCTCACGGTGATCTCGATGCTGATCGGGATCGTCGGCGGGATCCTGCTCGCGGTGATGCGCCTGTCGCCCAACCCCCTCACGAAGGGTGCGGCGTCGATCTACATCTGGCTGTTCCGTGGTACCCCGCTGATCACGCAGCTGCTGGTCTGGAACTTCTTGGCGCTGGCCTACCCGCGGCTCGGCCTCGGCGTGCCGTTCGGGCCCGAGTTCGTCAGCTGGGACACCAACCAGCTGATCACGCAGTTCACCGCGTCGCTGCTCGGCCTGGGTCTCAACGAAGCCGCCTACATGGCGGAGATCGTGCGCAGCGGGATCCAGTCGGTCGACTCCGGTCAGCGCGAGGCGGCGAGTGCCCTCGGCATGAGCCAGACGAAGACCCTGCGGCGGATCATCCTGCCGCAGGCGATGCGGGTGATCATCCCGCCGACCGGCAACGAGACCATCTCGATGCTGAAAACCACGTCGCTGGTCGTGGTCATCGGGTACTTCGAGCTGGTGGTCGCGGCGCAGACCATCTACTCGCAGAACTACAAGACCGTGCCGCTGCTCATCGTGGCGGCCGCCTGGTACCTGTTCCTGACGTCGGTGCTGACACTGGTCCAGATCCAGATCGAAAAGCGCTTCGCGCGCGGGACCTCGCGGGACGTGGTCCAGCGGCAGGGCTGGGCGGCGAGGATGTTCAGCCGGGGTGGAGGGAACGTCACATGACCACCGAGGTCACCGAAGCCGCCGGGCCGGCCCCCGTGGTGTCCGCGCAGCGGATCTGGAAGAGCTTCGGCAGCGTCGACGTCCTCAAGGGCATCAACCTCGAGGTGCACGAGCGGGAGGTGCTCTGCCTGATCGGGCCGTCCGGTTCGGGCAAGTCGACGCTGCTGCGCTGCATCAACCACCTCGAGAAGATCGACGCCGGCCGGCTGTACGTCGACGGTGTGCTGGTCGGCTACAAGCAGCGCGGCGACAAGCTGCACGAGCTGCGCGAGAAAGAGGTCGCGTTCCAGCGCAAGGACATCGGCATGGTGTTCCAGCGCTTCAACCTCTTCCCGCACATGACGGCGCTCGAGAACGTCATGGAGGCGCCGGTCCAGGTCCGGCGCGAGCCGAAGGCCCAGGTCCGGAAGCGTGCGCTCGAGCTGCTGGAGCGCGTCGGCCTCGCGGACAAGGCGCAGAACTACCCGGCGCAGCTGTCCGGCGGGCAGCAGCAGCGCGTCGCCATCGCCCGGGCGCTGGCGATGAAGCCGAAGCTGATGCTGTTCGACGAACCGACGTCCGCGCTGGACCCGGAGCTCGTCGGTGACGTCCTCGGTGTGATGAAGCAGCTCGCCAAGGACGGCATGACCATGGTCGTCGTCACCCACGAGATGCAGTTCGCGCGTGAGGTGGCGGACAAGGTCCTGTTCATGGACGGCGGGATCGTCGTCGAACAAGGGCCACCCGAGCGGGTCATCGGGAGTCCGCGCGAGGACCGGACCAAGGAGTTCCTGGCCCGGGTGCTGAACCCCAACGCCTGAGGGGTCCAACGGCGGAAACGGTGTTCCGGCACCGTTTCCGCCGTTTTTTCGCTACCTTGATGGCGGGGTGAGGGAGGGGACATGTCGACGGAAAGCGCGTTGCCGCCGCTGGACCCGTTCGCGGGCATCCCGGACCGCCGTTACGAGGTCAAGGCCTCCGAGCTGCTGAAACCCGGCAACGCGGGCCTGATGCGCTGGCGGCGTCAGGCCACGAACGCCCCGATCGTCTACGTCGAGGACGCCTACATCACCGGGACGCTGGACCTGCGGGCCGCGGACCTGAAGTACCTGTTCCGGTTCGAGCGCTGCCGGTTCGAGCAGCCGCCGGACGTGCGCGAGGCGAACCTGCTCGGGCTCGTGTTCCGCAAGTGCTGGCTGCCCGGGCTCAAGGCCCGCAACATGCGCAGCCGCAACGACGTCCGGCTGATCCGCAGCGTCGTGCAGGTCGACGGCGACCGGCGGGAGATCGAAGAGACGACCGTCCAGCGCGGTGACGACCGCGAACGCGGGATGCCGAACGCCGCGGTCAACCTGACCGACGCGGTGATCGAAGGCTCGATGGTGCTCACCCGCACGGTGATTTCGCACCCCCACGGCAAGGCGATCCAGGCGGATCGCCTGGTGCTGACCGGCGCGTTGCTGGCCTACCGGATGGTCGCGAACGGCGAAGTCCGCCTCCCCGGCGTGCGGACCGGCGGTAACGTCAACTTCTCGGGCGCCACGCTGAACAACCCGGACGGCTTCGCGCTCAACGGCAACGGCCTGCACATCGGCGGCAGCCTGCTGTGCGAGGTCGACAACTACGGGCCGGCCAGCCAGCGCAAGCGGTTCTCCGCGACCGGGATCATGTACCTGCCGAGCGCCACCGTGGACAGCGACATCTCGCTGCGCGAGGCCAAGCTGACGGTGTCCCAGCACGGCCCGATCGCCGTCGACGCGTGGAAGTCCAACGACCCGTACATCGACCCGCGCCCGGCGCTGGTCGCCGACCGGATGCGCGTCGACGGCAACGTCGAGCTGTCGGACGGCCTGCAGGCCCTGGGCACGTTGCGCATGGTGAACGCCCGGATCGGTGGCTCGCTGCGGCTGGCCGGCGCCGAGATCCGGGTCGAGCGCGGCAAGACGGTGCCGTACTACGACCGAGCGCTGCACCTGGACGGCACCGAGATCGGCGGCGACATCGAGGCGACGAGCCTGCGCGTGCCGACCGGGCAGCTCCGGCTGGCCGACGTCACCGTCGGCGGCAACTTCCTGGCCTGGAACTCGATGTTCCGCCACTCCGGCCGGGACGTGTTTTCGGCGCGTCGCTCGAAGATCGCGGGCAATTTCCAGCTCACCGACGCCACGATCCACGGAACGCTGCGCCTGCAGGGCGTGGAGGTCGGCGGCAGCATCAACCTGGCGGGCACCAGGCTGACGGACCCGGGCCGCCGCGCGACCAGCAGTTATTCACTCGACGTCCGCACCGGCCGGGTCGGCCGCGACCTGACGCTGCGCGACAACAACGGCCGCCCGTTCGTGGCCGAAGGCGGCGTGAACCTCGACGGCGCCCAGGTCGCCCGCCGCGTGGACCTGCGCGGCTCCCAGCTCGGTTCCCTGCCCCCGTTCGGCGTGGCCCTGGACGCGGGCGACGTCGCCTCGGACGAGTTCATCCTGACGCCGAGTTCGCCGCCGGCCGGCCGGATCGTGCTCAGGCGAGCGCACTGCGGAACGCTGAGCGACAACAAGCAGTTCTGGGCGGCGTCCGAGGGCATCGAGCTGGAGGACTTCCGCTACGACGCGTTGAAGAAGGGAATCCCCCTCGACGACGACAAGGCGTTGGACGAGCGGATCGAGCTCCTGCGCAGCGCCATGCGCGGCTACCGCCCGGGGCCGTACGACCAGCTGGCGCACATGCTCCGCGCGGCGGGGAACGAAGAGCACGCCTCGACGGTGGCGCTGCGCAAGCAGCAGTTCAGGTACGAGGCACTCGCGAGAGGGTTCAAGTTCTTCGGGCCCGGGGTTCGGTTGTGGAGCTGGCTCCAGCGCTCGATGGTCGGCTACGGCTACCGCCCGGTCCGAGCCCTCGGCTGGCTCCTCACGCTGCTGGTGTTGGGCAGCCTGTGGTTCGGCTTGGGCACCGACGACTGCGTGACGTGGAAATCGACGGACCCAACGCACCAGATCATCGCGAACGGCGACCGTTGCGTGGTGAACCAGCAGGACACGGGGCTGCAGTGGAACCCGGTGATCTACACGGCGGACCTGCTGGTCCCGATCGTCGACTTCGGCAACAAGTCGAGGTGGTACATGCACGGAACGGACAACTGGGTGGCAGCGGGCTTCACAGCATCGGGCTGGATCCTGGCCACAACCGTGGCGGCGGGTGTGAGCCGCATGCTGCGCCGGGAGAATTGAGCCCCGGGCCAGTAGGGACTCACCAACACCAGCCCCCACCCTCGGCGGTTTCTAGGGGTGGTTGCAACACCTGAGTGTTCAGGAGTTGCCTCGTGCCCAGACGGGATCGAGATCGTGCCCCGGGCTGCCTTTCCCGCGGTCCTGGTTGGCCTGGCAGACCGTTGACTGCGGAGCGGGTGGCCTACTTTGGCCTGGTGGACGCAGGGACAGGCACGAGGGAAGCGGCCCGACGGGTCGGGGTCAATTACCGGACCGCGAAACGCTGGCGCGCCGAGGCGGCCCAGGCCGCAGCGGCGGTGCCGATGGCGCCGGTGGAGGTGTCTGCGCGGTTC